>JAKDLQ010000121.1 GCA_030452775.1 Micrococcales bacterium
CAACCAGAACAGCCGACCACACATACCCATCATATTAGAGGCGACACGCTACTAGTCCCGCGGTGGCCCGTGGCGCCCGGCGGAGTCCTGCGCCACAGCGACGACGTCCTTCGGCCCGGCGGGCTGGCGCGGTTGCTGCGCGGGCTGCCATCCGTCGACCCGCGGGTGACCATCGTGGGCGGGTCACACAGCGCGTTCGCGGTTGCCGGGGTCCTGCTGAGGTCGGAAGTGAATTGGGAGCCGGCGGCGATCACCATTCGACACCGCAGCCCGATCCGGGTCACGTACCAGGACATCGCATCCGCACGGCGTGGCCGTCCCGCCGTGCGCGCCGACCAGATCTGTCCGAGGACGGGCATCGTTAACCGCTTCGGCGGCCTACGGTCCGACGCGGCAGACCTGTACCAGCGTATCCGTTCTGGGGATGAGCGGCGGGTGCTGCTCTCGCACATCGCCTCCCGTCCGCTCGTAGATCTCGTCGGGCCCACGGACGTTGTCGTGGCTGCGACGGGGTATGTCTCCGCCGTTCAGTCGCTGCTGCCGGGCGCGCGCTGGGACTCGTGCGGGCGGCTGCGCCAGGCTGCCGGGGGTGCCTCGCGCCGGGTGCTGGGTCTAGGGCTCGGCACTGGGCGACGGCGGGATGCGCACACCGGCGGCGAACCGGCCTTCACCGGCTCGATCGACGGCGTGTGGTTCTATCAGAACGTCGTGGCCCCTCGGCTCCTCGAGCTCATCACGCCATGACCGACGACGCGGCCGCTTCGACGCACCGCGGCGCACTCACACCGGCGGCGCTGGACGTCTGCGGCATGCTCGTCCGGCGAGCGCTGCGCAGCAGGCGGTCGATGTGGTCGACCGCTCGAGTCGCAGCGAGCCCGTCACCGTAGATGGCCGTGACATCTGCAGCGGTCCTCGCTCCCGGCGCGAGCGCCTCCTCGACCGCGTTGACAATAGCGTCGACCTCCGTGCCGACCAGCTGTGCGATGCCGGCGTGGATGCCTTCGACCCGCTCGGTCGTGGTCCGGGTCACCAGCGCTCTCGTGCCGAGGGTCGCGGCCTCTTCCTGGATACCTCCGGAGTCGGTGACCACCAGGTCCGCCCGGGCCAGAAGTCGCACGAAGGAGTCGTATGGCTCGGGTGCCACGACGAGCACGCGCGGCAACTCTGCTAGCACCGAGAAAGACGCTCGGACTATGGGATTGGGATGGGCCGATACGACAAACGTGACATCGCGCGCGGATCCGGCCAGGTGAGCCACAGCGAGCGCGATCCGGTCGAGCGGTGCGCCCCACGACTCGCGGCGGTGAGCAGTCACGAGGACGACCCGTCCGTGGTGTGCGTCTACCGACTCGAGGCGCTGGTCGCGGTATGAGGTGCGACGTTCGCGCATCGCGAGGAGGGCGTCGACGACAGTGTTACCGGTGACGTACACCTCGTTCACCCCTTCGCGCCCGAGCCGAACAGCGGCGGTCGCGGTCGGAGCGAGGTGACAGTCGGCCATGAGCGTGAGGGCCCGGCGATGCACCTCCTCGGGGAAGGGAGCCCGACGGTCGTCGGAACGAAGTCCCGCTTCGAGGTGGACGACGGGCAGGGCGGCGTAGAAGCCGACGAGCGCGGCGCCGAGCGCGGTTGTCGTATCCCCTTGGACCAGGACAGCGTCCGGGCGGTGCCGCGCGAGGTAGTCACCCAACCGGGAGATGACGGCCGCGACCATCGAATGGAGCTGGGATCCGACGTCGTCGACGTGCAGGTCGACGTCTGGGCGGATACCGAAGATGTCGAACACCTGCGCAACCATCGATGAGTGCTGACCAGAGACGACGACCACCGGCTGAAGCCGGGGATGACCGGACAGCGCCGCGATGACAGGTGCGAGCTTGATGGCCTCGGGGCGGGTCCCCACGACGACTGCCACCGTCCGGAGCGCCGCTGGCGCGCTACGCTGATGTGATCGAGCTGGCTTAGCCATGCGATTCCCCCACGTGTGCTCACGTCCCCTCGTTCAAGGGTACAAACGCGCGTGAGCCTGCGTGGGCGAATAGGCCAGTATCCCCGCGCTATTCGAACGAGGGCAGCTATCGGGTCAGCCCCACCGCAACTGCTCGCCGAGCATCTTCTCGAGCCGCTCGTTGTATGGCGCGTAGTGATCCTCGAGCCGGCGACGCACGGAATCGGCCATCGGCGAGCTCGGTCGGGCGTTGTGCCGGTCGAACGCATCGGGAAGGAAGCGCGGCAGTCCCAGGAAGTCGAGGAGCCGATTGAACTCATGCTCGGGCTCGGCGAAGAAGGCCTCGCTCTGGAGCACATGCACCTGATCGCGCGGGAGGTGGGCCCACATCCGTTCGAGCTGGTCGGCATACTGGCCCCGCAGGCGATGCGACTGATGCCGGTGGCAGAAGCTCTCGTAGTCGGGGTTGCGCGACATCCGCTCGACCTCGCCCAGCATCCGCGCGTCCTCCAGCTCGAGGGCACGCTCAAACGGCTCCCACTCGAATCCTCGTGCAGTCTCGTGCTTCCACGCCGAGTAGGCGCGCTCCACCGGGTCACGGAACATCGCCACGAGCTTGACGTCAGGCAGCGCAGTGGCGATGCGCGGCACGGCATACGGATGGACGACGTAGTATCCACTGGCTTCGAAGGCCATCGGCGGGCCGTAGCCCTGCGCCCGCGCCTGCGCGGTGCGACGCAGCGGGAAGTGTCCGAGATACCACGCCCAGCTCTTCGTCGGATTGAGGTCGAAGTAACGTACGCCCTTGTTCACCGTGGGCCGAACGACCGCCGGATGGGCGTTCAGAGCGCGGAAGAGTGACGTGGTGCCGCACCGGGATGCGCCGACCATGATGAACGACGGTGCGAGGCGAGCGCCGGCGGTGGCGGTGCCCAGGCGCACGTATGCCGTCCGGCTCGCTTCGTGCAGTCGGGCGGGGATGTGTTGGCGTAGGGACACGGGCTCACCAATTCCAGCGGGCGCGCAGCGGCAGCCCGAACTGTGACTCCACCGCGCTCACCTCGTCGGCGAGCTCAGCGCGCACGAAGGCGGCATCCTCCGCCGACATCTGGGGCCGGTCCGCTCCGAGGGGACGGTAGAGCATCGACTGGACCATGGTCGAGCGCTTGACCCGCCCGACGAACGTGGCCCCATCGTGCCGCCTCACCCACTCGGCGCCACGTTGGGCGGCGACTGCGAGGGGCAGGAAGCGGGCTTTGCTCGCCGGCAACTGCGCCTCGAGCAGCTCGGTCGACAGCGGCTCACGGCCGATACCGAGCCAGTCCGTGACACCGTCGAGGAAGGCCTGCGGGTCCTGGGCGAGAGCGTCGAAGAGCGCGACGTGGATGGCGTCGGCGCCAAACAGGTCGACGAACGAACCGAGCTGCGTGCCGTAGCGGCCCTCGTCCAGCAACTCTGGGGACTCGATCATCGTCTGGCGGAAGGTGGGTGCGGCCAGACCATGCTTGCTCAGGTAGAGGAACGAGGAGTAGGCGCGCTCTGCCGGCTCTCGCAGAGTCACCATGAGCCGCACGTCGGTGCCGAGGGTCTGCGCCACCCGATCTGCGGCGCCGGGGCTTGCGAGGTAGTCGGGGCAGACCTCGCCCACGATCGGTTCGGATCCGACGCCCTCGAACTGCTCGCGGTACCACGCGCTCCCGCGCGAGTAGTAGCGGCTGAAGAAGTAGAGATCCTTCGCCGGGCTCAGGAAGACCTCGGGGTGGAGGGAGAGGACCTCGTGCAGCCATGTCGAGCCGGACTTGCCGGGGCCGAGATGGAGGAAGTTGGGCAGCCTGCTGGTCATGGGCTCTCCTAGGCCATGCCGCGACCGAAGCGGCGGGCCAGCGATGCGAAGCGAGTGGGCTCGACACCAGAGACGATGTGGGCAAACGCGACGTACGGGTGGGGCGACAACGGCCAGCGGGCCACTGCCTTCGCGGCATACGTCGCAGCCGTCGATCGGTCGCCGAGGCACGAATGGGCAAAGGCCATCTGGCCCAGCATGCGCGCGTGCCCGCGTCGATCCTCGGCGATCTCGGGGTGCTTGGCGAGGAAGTGCGCCAACGCCGGAGCGGTGTTGGCGGCCCGCCCCCGGTAGTACGAGTGGCCGTCCTTGCGGATGTCGGCAAGTGGTTCGCACACAACGCCGATCCGGCCGACCCGGGCTACGCGAAGCACGAAGTCGTAGTCCTCGGCGTAGCCGTTGGGTAGGCCCTCGTCGTACTCGCCTGCCTTGGCGAAGGCATCCCGGCGCATGATGAGCGTGGAGGAGTGCAGCTCCTTGACCCGGTTGCGCAGCAGCATCTGATAGGTGATGCGTTCATCGCGGCCCGGCCAGAGGGCACTGCGCCCCTCGGGCAGGATCAGGCGGATTCCCGCGCCCAGGGCGAGGATGTCGGGATCGGAGTGGAAGCGAGCCACCTGGCGCTCGAGCTTGGTTGGATGCCAAGTGTCGTCGTCGTCGAGGGTTGCTATGAACTCGCCAGTTGCCCGCTCAAGTCCGGAGTTGCGAGCTCCAGCCAAGCCGGGTGACCGTGTGTTGGACATGACCGTGATCGTCAGCCGGTCTCGGGACGGGCCCGCGAGGGAGGGGTCCTCTTCCTCTCGGTCGTGGACGACGAGCAACTCGATAGCACCAGGATAGGTCTGCGCAGCCACCGAGGTGATCGCGTCGCGGACCAGCTCGGGGCGACCGTGCGTCGGAAGCACCACCGAGACCACAGGCCATTCGTTGGGTCCTGATGGATCGGCAGAGTCCCTCGTCGCATTCGTCGTTGCGGTGCCCGGCCGAGGCGCGGTGGCAGCGGACCGATGCAGCGGCTCGCGGCTGGTGCGCAGCAGCTGGGGGGCGCCGATGGCGCCGACGACGATGCGGTCGCGGCGAGACAGGCCCTGCTTCCACCGGGTGTCGGGCCGCAGGAGCACGTCACCGTGCCGGAACCGTGAAGGGTTGCCAGACAATCCGTGGCTCGGGCCGAGAGAGATGGTCGTGCCATCGATGTGGTCCAGCCCGTGCTCGGTCACCTCGAGCCTCAAGGCGTGCAGAGCTCGAGAAACGGTAGGGCCCGGCGCGTCGACGAAGTCGTCGTAGCGCATCCGGGCGACCGGCACGCCCCGAGCTCCCAGCAGGTCAGCCTCGGTCTGGGTGGCGGTCCACCGCGCAGCAGCAGATGCCGGTACGTTGCTGAACATCACATCGCGCTCGTTCTGGGCTGCCTGTGGCCGCGCGATATCGTTGCGGCTCAACGAGTAGGCGACCCCGCGCACGTCGCGTACGAGGTGGATGACTCGCACGTCGATGCCACCGATCTTCAAGGCCAGGGCTTGCGAGGGCCACTTGCTCGCGTCGACGACGTAGCGATCACCGCTCTCGTCGGTGATGGCACGGTAGAGCCGAGCGTACTCGGTTGCGTAGGAGGTCAGATTGTCCGCGTAACGCCCGGTGCGCCGGCCGATCAGCATCTGTGGGATGAACCGCTGGCGGGCGACGCGCGTCTGAAGGCGATGCACGTGCGCCATTGATTGCTCCGACCAGCCCTCCGGTAGCCGTTGCCCCACCGCTGTCCAGAAGGTGCAGCGGCTGAACGCCTCGCCGCACCCACACAGCTCGTCACGCGGGACAACCCGCCGCGGCAGATCGAGCAGCTCGCCCACGTTAACGTAGCCGGGCACTGCACCGATGCTGCGCTCCAGCAGGGTGCTGCCGGAGCGGCCCGATCCTGCGATGTAGACGACGGTCGGCGTCGAACCGCGCGTCGAAATGGTCGAATCGGTCCCCCGGGGCATGCAGCTGTCCTTCCAGTGACATGGCGGGGTAGGAGCCCCCGACCTTCAGTGAGCGTAACTGTGTGTCATGCGATCACGCAGCCGATCCTCGAAGTGGCCGAGGTCGCTGGCTGGCCCATCTCATATTTAGTACGCAGCGGACAAATGTAAGAATAAACCCTACCATCACCGCATGACTTCAGACATGCCCGAACCCGCCGCGTCACCTGACGCTTCATCGCTCCGGTCCGACCGGGTTGACGTGGCCGGAGTTGCCTTTGACGGGCTCCGGCAAGCCGACGTTGTTGCGCTGGTGGAGCAGGGCTGGTCGTCCGGTCAGGGCGGACTGATCCTCACGCCGAATGTCGACATCTGGCGGCTCGCCGATCGCGATGCGGAAATCGCGGACCTTGTCGCGGGGGCAGAGGTCGTCGTGGCTGACGGGCAACCCCTCGTGTGGGCCTCGCGTCTCTCGGGCCGGCCGCTGCCGGAGCGCGTCACGGGCTCTGGCTTGGTCGAGGCTCTCTGCGCCAGCGCTGCGCGGCAGGGCGAGCGGGTCTTCATCGTGGGCGGCGGTGGCGAAGACACGGCCGAGCGCGCGGCCACGGCACTCCGCGCCAGATATGCCGGCCTCGAGGTGGCCGGCCACGTGGTGCCGCCCTTCGGTTTCGAGCGTGACGCGACGGCGTATGCCGCTCTGCGAGCTCAGATCATCGAGGCCGACCCCCGGCTCGTGCTCGTGGGTCTGGGCTTTCCCAAGCAGGAGCGGCTCGCCGGCGAACTTCGAACGGCACTGCCAGCGGCCTGGTTCCTCGGTTGTGGCGGGGGGGTAGCGATGGCTGCGGGTATCCAGAGCCGTTCGCCGGCGTGGGCCCAGCGACTCGGGGTGGAGTGGGTCTTCCGTATGGTGCAGGAACCAAGGCGGCTGGGTCGACGTTATCTCGTGGACGATGTTCCGGCGGCGATCAGGCTGCTCGCGCGCAGCGCGTGGACGCCGGTGCGACGACGCCTCGCGCGAGCGATCGGCCGGTCAGGGACCTGATGAGGGGGAGAGGGAGCGTGCACCAGCAA
>JAKDLQ010000122.1 GCA_030452775.1 Micrococcales bacterium
CCGACGAGGCGGGCCGCCTTGAGCTCGGTCTCGGCCCACTCCCCGGCCGGGTCCGAGCGCCACGTGATCCCCGCCCCGGTCCCGAAGCGGAGCCACCGATCGCCGTCATTGTCCCTCTCTGCCCAGAATGTCCGGATCCCCACCGCGAGCTGCGCCTCCCCGCGGTCGGCATCGACCCAGCCGATGGCGCCACAGTAGGGCCCGCGGGCGGTCGGCTCCAGATCGTGGATCGCCCTGAGCGCACTCGACTTCGGGGCCCCGGACACCGACCCCGGCGGGTAGGCGGCATCGAAGATCTCGGCCCACGACACCACGGGCCGAAGCAGCCCGCTGACCGTGGAGACGAGATGGACGAGACCCGGGTGCGACTCGAGCACGCACAGGCTGTCCACGCTCACAGTGCCCGGTTCGCACACGGCGGAGAGGTCGTTGCGCATGAGGTCGACGATCATGACGTTCTCCGCGTGGTCCTTGGGCAGCAACTCTTCCGCGGTCGGCGCCGTCCCCTTGATCGGGCGGGTGACGATCCGCCCCTCCCTCGTCGCCAGGTAGAGCTCGGGAGATGCACTGACGACATCGAGCCCCGCCGCCGCACAGCGGATGCGTGCCGCATGGGGTGCCGGGTTGCCGGATCGCACCAGGTGGTCGAGACCGTCGAGGTCGGCGTCGTCGTCCAACGCATGGCGAAGGACCCGGCATACGTTCACCTGGTAGACGGTTCCGGCCGCGATAAGCTCCCGCACCCGTTCGACGGCCTTGACGTATGCCGCTGCGCCCAGGGAGGTATGCCAGTGCCCGTCCAGCGGCGCCCACGACACGGCGCCGGTCTCGGGCGTACCCGCCCGTACGTCTGCGAACCGCACCGCGGTGACCTTCCCTTCGAAGGTCACGACGAGCGCCCAGAACCCGGACTGCGAGATCGCCTCGAGCGCGTCCCTACCGCGCCGGACCTCGATGACGTCGCGCGCATGCCGGTCGAGGAAGCGGGCATGGTCCACGACCAGATCCTAGGCCGTGACCGACGATCGGCGCCTTTGCCCGATCCATCCCGGCCCGGCAGGCTACCGTCCCTCCATGACGAGAAGCCTCGGTTCCGGCGAGGACGGTGCGGCGCCCTATCCGGCGGCGGAGCAGATGGCCCTGCTGCGTCGCTTCGAGCCGGTCATCCGCTATGTGCGCGGCGAGCTGTTCTTCCCCATGTCGGTGGACGACTACATCGCCGAGTCGCGCCTCGTGGCCGGGACCGGCGACGATCTCGAGGTGCTCGCCGAGCGGGGCAGCCTCACCCGGGATCTGCTGGCGCAGCTGGGTCGTTCGCATGCGAGCCGTAACCTGTCCCTCGAACATGTGGATGCGCCCCTTGACCGGGCTGCCTACCGCCGGTGGCGACGCCGTCCCGATCGGGAGAAATTCAAACCCTCGAGCCGTTTCGCGGCCGTCGGACTGCTCTCACGGCTCATCGACATCGTCATGCGACTCACGCTCATCCTGCGCGGGAGTGTGCCGGGAGGCTTCGTGGCGGCTGCGCAGCAGGCCTGTGCCCGCGGTCCGCACCACGACGAGGCCCATTACTACGGCCACGTGTCGACGGACGGAGGCTACACGATCCTCCAGTACTGGTACTTCTACGCGATGAACGACTTCCGCACGACGTTCGGCGGCGTCAACGACCACGAGGGAGACTGGGAGCAGGTGACGATCTACCTCGTCCCCGACGAGCCTCCTGGGATGGACGCGGTCGCCGACCCTGCGGCTGTGGCCGGGCACGTGGCTGCCCGCAGCCTACGGCCGGCCTGGGTCGCCTACTCGTCGCACGACGAGGTCGGAGCGGATCTGCGCCGACGGTGGGATGACCCCGACCTCACCCGCGTGGGAGACCATCCGGTGGTCTTCGCCGGCGGAGGATCGCATGCGGGGGCGTACCTGCAGGGCGAGTACCTCATCAGCCACGCATTGCCCTTGCCCGGGTGGCTTGTCCGCATCTTGCTGATCTTCTTCAGCGACGACGGGCGAGGCCTGCTCAACATCCCCTACATCGACTACAAGCGCGGTGACGGGATGACGATCGGCGAGGGCGGCGACTGTCCCTGGACACCAGAGCTCATCGACGAGGCGACGCCTTGGGTCACCGACTACGCGGGTCTCTGGGGTCTCGACACGGCGGACCCCTTCGGCGGCGAGCGAGCACCGGCTGGCCCGCGATTCAACCGCAACCGGTCAGTGCGCGAGTCGTGGAGCCAGCCGCTCGCGTGGGCCGATCTGGACCTCGTGGCGCCGACCGCGGACGAGGCGCACGCCCGGATCGTCGACATCCGTGACCGGCTCGTCGCACAGGTCGCCGAGTCCGAGCACGCCCTCGTCGAGCGGCGGGACGTGCTGCGCGGCGCACACGCGGCAGAGCAGGCGCTCGGAGTGCCGAGCACTCAGCCACGGGAGCACGTGAGGGATATAGCCGCCGAGGTCGCCCTCCTGCGACAGCAGCTCGCCGAGGCCAAGGCCTTGCTCGAGGGGACCGAGCTCGCCCTGACGGCGCCTCTTGCGCCCGAGCCGCCGCACGCTCATCTGCGGCACCGGAGCCTGCCGATGGGCCGGGAGCAGCTCGCTCAGAGCCGCCTGCTTCGGGTGTGGACGGCAGGATCCGCGTCGCTCGTCCTGCTCGTCCTCGGTGTCCTCATGCTGAAGGGGTTGGCATCGGCCTCGGCGATCCTCTGGCTCGCCGTAGCGATGATCGTCATCGAGTCGGTGCTGCGCCGCCGAGTCGTCCCCCTGCTCATCGGCGCCGTCATCCTCGTCGTGGCGATCTTCGGGCTCTGGGGGATCGTCTCACTGGTTCTCGGCCATCTCGAGCAGGGTTTCGGCGCCCTGCTCGTCATCGGTGCGATCTACATGGCCTTCTCGACGCTGCGCGAGGCCACCCGCTGAGTGCACCCTCTCACCGCGAGGCATGCGATCGGTGGCAGCGCGACGCGGTGGCCGGTGGGGCACACCCGCCTTGTTCAGGACGTGCGCGGCGCACGAGGTCGGTGCGGGTCCTGTCGCGTGTGTGACGCGGCTGTCAAGCGGTGAGGTTTCGGTACCTGCGGGTGCACAGCAGCCCGAACACGACCCCGATGCCGATGGTCCAGGCCAACGACTGCAGCACGAGCGATGCGGTCCCTGACCCGCCGAGCAGCAGGTCGCGTTGTTCCGGCGTCGCGGTGTCGCCGAGGATCAGCGACCGCGCGGCGTTGATGACCACGCTCACCGGCTGGTGGGTGGCGAAGCCCTGGAGCCAGCTCGGCATCGTTTCGACCGGGACGAAGGCTGAGGATGCGAAGGTCAGCGGGAAGATGATGGGGAAGGTGGCCGCGTTGACCGCCTCGGGGCTACGCACCGACAGGCCGACCAACGCGTAGCCGAGGCTGACCGCCAAGGCGAACAACAACAGCAGCAGCCCGGCGAGCACCAGGCCAGGAACGTTCGCAGGGCGGAAGCCGACCGCGAAGCCGGTGGCCAACAGGATGATCAGCCCGAGGGCGTTGTTCAGGGTGTCGGCCGCGACGCGACCACCGAAGACGGCACTACGGGCCATCGGCAGTGACCGCAGCCGGTTGATGAAGCCCTTCTGCAGGTCGTCAGCGAGTGCGAAGCCCGTGACGCCCGCGCTGAACAGCACGGTCTGCACGGCGATCCCCGGGATCAGGAAGTTGACGTAGTTCAGGCCCTGGAGTCCGCCGATCGCGCCGCCGAACACGTAGCGGAAGAGCAGGGTGAACATGATCGGAGAGACCAGGTTGAACATGATCTGTTCGGGTTGGCGCATGAGGCGGCGAAGGTTGCGCCCAGCCATCGCAGCGGTATCGCGGATGGCCCAACCCAGGCGTCCGTTCGTCCCGGCCGAGGAGATGCCGGTGGAGGTGGTCGTCACCCGGTGCTCCTGATCTGCTCGTCCTCGGCGAAACGATCGGTCAAGGCGAGGAAGACGTCGTCCAGGCTCGGCTCGCGCAGTTGCAGGCCCCTCGGGGAGAGGTTCTGCGCGTCCAGGCGCCGCACCACCTCGGCGAGCACGGCGGTGCCGTTGCTGGCCGGCACGCGCACCAGGGTGCCCTGGCTGCTGACCCGGCCGTCGCCGGCGTCAGTCAACAGCTCGGCGACCCGGCGTGCCTGCGACTGCTCGTCCAGGCGTACTTCGACGAGCGTGCCGCCCATCCGGCTCTTGAGCTCGCTCGGGCTACCCTCAGCGATCACCTGACCGCCGTCCACTACCGAGATCCGGTCGGCCAGCCGGTCGGCCTCTTCGAGGTACTGCGTGGTCAGCAGCACGGTAGTGCCCTGCGTGACGAGGTCCTCGATGACCTTCCACAGATCGATGCGGCTGCGCGGATCGAGCCCGGTCGTCGGCTCATCGAGGAACAGCACCGATGGCCTCGCCACCAGCGCGGCCGCGAGGTCGAGTCGTCGACGCATGCCGCCGGAGTAGGTCTTGGCGAAACGCCTACCGGCCTCGGCGAGCCCGAACTGTTCGAGAAGCTCGGCGGCGCGCGACCTGCATTGAGCGGTGGGCAGGTGGTTGAGCCGCCCCACCAGGGTGAGGTTCTCGATTCCGGTGAGGCTCTCATCCACGGCGGGGTACTGCCCGGCGAGGCCGATACGGCGACGGACCGCGCCTGGATGGCGAAGCACGTCGATGCCGGCCACCTCGGCGTGTCCCGAGTCCGCACGCAGCAGCGTCGTGAGGACGTTGACGGCCGTGGTCTTGCCGGCGCCGTTCGGGCCCAGCAGCCCCAGTACGGTGCCGGCCTGGACCTCCAGCGATACACGGTCCAGCGCCCGCACGTCGCCGAAGGACTTCACCAGATCGGTCGCGATCACCGCAGGAGCGTTGGTAGCCATGGTCACGTCTTTCCGTTCCTGCTCATGTCTGCATCGGGCAGTGACTCTACTCGGGCGGGTCCTGCTGACGACGACTCGTGGAGCCGGCGGCATACGGCCGGGTCGATCCCGGCCTGCCAGCGGCATCCGTCCTAGTCCCGATCGGGCTCCGGGGGCGTCTCGCCACCATCTCGCTCGTCGCGCTCTGCCCATTCGAGGAGCGGCCGGATGTCGAAGACGGCCTCGTCGATCCCGGCGTGCAGGTCGCCGAGCGTGGCGAAGCGGTCCGGCATCGTGGCGATGGTCAGGTCCTGCGGCGCGACGTCGGCGACCTCGTCCCAGGTGATCGGCGCCGAGACGGTGCCCCGCGGGGTGCCGCGAACGCTGTAGGCGGCCGCGATGGTGTGGTCTCGGGCGTTCTGGTTGTAGTCGACGAACAGGTCCTGAGGCGCGCGATCCCGGCGCCACCACGTCGTCGTCACGTCGTCCGGTAGGCGTCGCTCGACCTCGCGGGCGAAGGCGAGCGCGGCGCGGCGCACGTCCGTGAAGCCCCACTCGGGCGCGATCCGGACGTAGACATGCAACCCCGACCCTCCCGATGTCTTCGGCCAGCCGATCGCGCCGAGCTCGTCGAGGATCTCGTGGGTCGTCTCGGCTCCTCGGCGGACTCGATCGAAGGGACACTCGGGCATCGGGTCGAGGTCGATCCGCCACTCGTCCGGCTTCTCGGTGTCGGCACGACGCGAGTTCCAGGGATGGAACTCCACCGTGCTCATCTGGACCGCCCAGATGACGTCGGCGAGCTCGGTGACGCACAGCTCGTCGGCGTGCAGGCCATAGCGTGGGAAGTGCAGGCGCACGGTCTCGACCCAGGGCGGGGCGCCGGCCGGGAGCCGCTTCTGGTGGACCTTGGGGCCATCGACCCCCTTGGGGAAGCGATGGAGCATGCAGGGCCGCTCGCGCAGGGCCGTGACGATGCCCGGTCCGACCGACTCGTAGTAGCGGGCGAGGTCGAGCTTGGTCTCGCCGCGCTCGGAGAAGTAGACCCGGTCGGGACTGGACAGGCGGATCGTCCGGTCGCCGACCTCGAGTTCGACGGCCGGGGTCTTGGCGGAGGCGGAGGGCATCCCGACAGCCTACGAAGTCGAGGACCCGAAGCGGGGAGCCTGCTTGGCGAGAAAGGCGCGGACTCCCTCGGCGAAGTCGCTGCTGCCGTAGGCGCGTTCGAGCCTGGCGTCGTCGGCGACCGGGTCATAGCCCGGTATGCCGTCGCGAAGCTGCTCCTTGGTCAGCGCAATCGTGAGCGGGGCCGCCTTGGTGATACCGGCGACGATTCCCCACACCTCCGCCTCCAGGGCATCTGCGTCGACGAGGGAGACAACCGCTCCGGCAGACCGGGCCCGCTCGGCGTCGACCAGCCGCGAGGCAAGGAGCATCTCTCGCGTCAGCGCATCGCCGAAGACAGCCGTGCAGCGCAGCACGATCGGCGCAGACAGGACATTTCCCAGGGTGCGGGCGATGGGGTATCCGAACCGGGCGGTCCTCGAGGCGACGCGTAGGTCGCAGGCACAGGCGACCGCAAGTCCGCCCCCGACGCAGATCCCGTCGACCGCAGCGATCGTCACCTGTGGCAGGTCGGTGAGCGCCCCGAGAACCTCGCGGATCCTGGCCTCGTACCGGACGCCGTCCGCGCCCGAGGTGAAGCCGACGAAGGAGGAGATGTCGTTGCCGGCGGCGAAGGCGCGTCCGCCGGCGCCGGTAAGCACCACGGCCCGGACGGACCGATCCCGGGAGACCTCGTCGCACAGGCCGACGAGCCCGGCATACATGGCATCGGTGAAGGCGTTGTGCTTGCCGGGCCGGTTGAAGCTGATCTCGACGGCACCTGGCGCGGCCCGGACGAGCAGCTC
>JAKDLQ010000123.1 GCA_030452775.1 Micrococcales bacterium
CCGGCTACGCGATGGGCGTGAAGATGGACGGCAACGTCGGCACCGGCGACCCCGATCGCGACACCGCGGTCATCTGCTACTTCGGCGACGGCGCGTCCGCACAGGGTGACGTCAACGAGGCCTTCGTCTACGCGGCGTCCTTCGATGCCCCGGTCGTCTTCTTCTGCCAGAACAACCAGTGGGCCATCTCGGTGCCGGTGCACAGGCAGACGCGGATCCCGCTCTTCCAACGGGCCCGCGGATTCGGCTTCCCTGGCATGCGCGTCGACGGCAACGACATCCTGGCGACCTACGCGGTGACCAAGCACGCGCTGGAGGAGGCCCGGTCCGGCCAGGGGCCGCTGCTCATCGAAGCCTTCACCTACCGGATGGGCGCCCACACGACGGCCGACGACCCGACGAAGTACCGCGTCTCCGCCGAGGTCGAGCAGTGGAAGTTCCGCGACCCGATCCTGCGCCTCAAGACCTACCTGGCGCACGAGGGGATGGGCGACAAGGCGTACTTCACGGCTGTCGACGAGGAGGCGGACGAGTTCGCGGCCGCGCTGCGCGAGGGCTGCATCACGATGGAGACGATGCCGGGCGAGACGATGTGGGATCACATCTACGCCGAGGACCACCCGGTGATGGAGGCCGAGCGCGCCGCCTACCTTGCCTACAAGGCCAGCTTCGAGGAGGCGAACTGATGGCGCTGGAACGAGTCACCCTCGGCAAGAGCCTGACGAGCGGGATGCGCAAGGTCATGGAGCGCGACCCGAAGGTCGTGCTCATCGGAGAGGACATCGGCAAGCTCGGCGGTGTCTTCCGCATCACCGAGGGCCTGCAGAAGGACTTCGGCGAGGCGCGCGTCATCGACAGCCCGCTGGCCGAGTCCGGCATCGTCGGCACGGCGATCGGGATGGCGCTGCGCGGCTACCGCCCGGTCTGCGAGATCCAGTTCGACGGCTTCGTCTACCCGGCCTTCGACCAGATCGTCTCGCAGCTCGCCAAGATGCCGGCCCGCTCGCTCGGAGCCCTGACCCTGCCCGTCGTCGTCCGGATCCCCTTCGGCGGCGGCATCGGCAGCCCCGAGCACCACTCGGAGAGCCCGGAGGCCTACTTCGCTCACACCGCCGGCCTGCGGGTCGTCGTCTGTTCCAACCCCGAGGACGCCCACTGGATGATCCAGCAGGCCATCGAGAGCGACGACCCGGTGATCTTCCTCGAGCCCAAGCGCCGCTACCACGACCGGGCCGAGTACGACACGTCGGCGACGTCCGCGCCGCGCGGCCTGCACGAGGCCCACGTCGTGCGCGAGGGCACCGACGTGACGCTCGTCGGCTACGGCCCGGGCGTCAAGACGATGCTCGAGTCGGCCGGCGCGGCGCAGGCCGAGGGGATCTCGATCGAGGTCATCGATCTGCGATCGCTCTCACCGCTGCCCATCGACACCGTCGTCGAGTCCGTCCGCAAGACCGGACGACTCGTGTGTGTGCAGGAGGCGAGCAGCTTCCTCGGCATGGCGTCCGAGATCTCGGCACAGGTCACGGAGCGGTGCTTCTACGAGCTCGAGTCCCCGGTCATCCGCGTGGCCGGGGCCAACATCCCCTATCCGCCGAGCCGGATGGAGGACGAGTTCCTCCCCGACCTCGATCGCATCCTCGACGGCGTTGACCGCGCCTTGGCGTACTGATCCCGAAAGGCGCGAATCACCATGGCAATCAAGACGTTCAACCTGCCTGACCCCGGCGAGGGCCTCGTCGAGGCCGAGATCGTCGAGTGGAGGGTCGCGCCGGGCGACACTGTCAAGGTCAACGACATGGTCCTCGAGGTCGAGACGGCCAAGTCGCTCGTCGAGCTGCCGATCCCGTGGGCCGGCACCGTGGCGGAGCTGCTCGTCGAGGTCGGCCAGACGGTCGAGGTCGGCACGCCGATCATCTCGATCGACGACGGGAAGGGCGGCGACGACGCGTCGCACGCCAGGGCGACCGACGCGGTGCCGGGACCGGGCTCACCCGACGGCCAGGAAGCGATCCTCGTCGGCTACGGGGCCAAGGCGGGCGCCTCCGCGCGCCGTCCGCGCAAGCAGGCCGCCGCGGCGCCTCCCGCGAGCGAGGTCGTGACCGCGACACCGGAGGTGCCCGAGCCGACGTCGCCTGCCCCGCGCACCGAGTCGCCCGCTCCCGCAGTCGAAGCCCGCGCCGGCGATGTCCCGCGCCCCAGGGCCAAACCGCCGGTGCGCAAGCTCGCGAAGGACCTGGGGGTCGACCTCCGGTCGGTCACTGCCACCGGCCCCGATGGCATCATCACCCGCGAGGACGTCACGGCTCACGCCGAGCGGGGCCCGGACTCGGCCGCGGCCGAAGCGACCCCGGCCGGTGCACGCGGAGCCGGCCCAGCGGCATACGGTATGCCGTTCGGCTCGGGTGAGCGCGAGGAGCGCTCCCCGATCAAGGGTGTCCGCAAGATGACCGCGGCAGCCATGGTCGGATCCGCGTTCACCGCGCCGCACGTGACCGAGTGGATCACGTTCGACGTGACGGGCACGATGGAGCTGGTCGACCGGCTGAGGCGCGACCGAGAGTTCAAGGACGTCAAGGTCACGCCGCTGCTCGTGCTCGCTAAGGCGCTCATCGTCGCGATCCGGCGTCACCCGGGGATGAATGCGACATGGGACGAGGCTGCGCAGGAGATCGTCCAGAAGAACTACATCAACCTCGGGATCGCTGCGGCGACCCCACGCGGCCTCGTGGTCCCGAACATCAAGGATGCCCACGGCATGTCGATGCTCGAGCTCGCCGAGGCGATCGGCGCGCTGACGGCGACCGCCCGCGAGGGCCGCACCCAGCCGGCCGAGATGGCCGGGGGCACGATGACGATCACCAACGTCGGCGTGTTCGGGGTCGACAGCGGTACCCCGATCATCAATCCGGGCGAGTCCGCGATCGTCGCCTTCGGGGCGATCCGCAAGCAACCGTGGGTCGTCGCTGGCCCGGACGGCAGCGACGAGATCGCGATCCGCCACGTCACCCAGTTGGCGGTGAGCTTCGATCACCGTCTCATCGACGGTGAGCTCGGCAGCCGGTTCCTCGCCGACCTCGCGGCGATCCTCGAGGACCCGGGTCGGGGCCTGGTCTGGGGCTGATATCTCGCCGGCTCAGGTCCGGGTGTCGACGATCCAGTCGAGCCCGAGCGCGAGGAGGACTCGGTCGCTCGTGAGCAACCGCATCCCCTCCGCCTTGGCCTGGCCGAGCAGCATGCGGTCAAAGGGGTCGTGTCGAGTCAGGGCCGGGAAGGACTCGATCGCCTGTGCATGCCGGGCCTTCAGAGGGAGCTCATGCAGGCCGCTGCGCACCAGCCAGTCAGGGAGGCTCGGCCAGCCGGGCACTCGACCCAGCATCGCCTTGATGACGATCTCGGTCACACTCACCGCGGAAAAGTGGGCGTGGTCGGACGCGATGGCTTCTCGTGCCTCCGCCCCAAGGCCCGGACTTCCGGTGAAGACGCGGATGACGGCGTTCGTGTCGAGCAGGATCACGACGTCCCCCGAGCCTCGCTGGCCCACGTGTCGGGCGAAGGCGTGGACTCCCAGTCGGGGCCGTAGAACATCTCCTGGATGTCCGGGTCTATTCCCTCGAAGACATCGGGATCCACGGCCCAGTCCTTGCCGAGCCCATAGACGATGGCATGCCCACGATGCACGACAAGGTCGACGACCGGCTTACCGGCTCGGGCAATCGTCACCTCCTCGCCGGCCAGCACCTGCTCGATGAGTCTGGAGAGCTGAGACTTCGCCTCGTGGACATTGACCTGGGTCACCATGCATCCAGCGTAGATGACTAAGTCTGGCTAAGCCACCTCCGAGGCTCAGGGTTGAACGCTGGCGCGACCCCGCGTCGCGTCGACGAGGTAGACCGAGCTGAGGTCCTCACCGATCTGCTCGAGGGCCGCGACGTCGATGGCCTCGTGCCGTTCGGCCACGGTGGGCTCGAGCGTCGTCATCACTGTCTGCGCGTCGCGCTGGGCGACCGCGGTCGCGAGCTCACGCTTGAGCCCTTGGGTGAGCAGCCCGCCGGCCTTCTTGGCCATTGCCGCCACTTCGACGGCATACCGCTCGGTGTCTGCCGCGATGTCGTGGTCCTCAGTCGTCAGCATCCGACAGGTCCGCTGCAGCAGGGCGACGCCGCACTCGAGGTCGCCGGCCCCGAGCTCCGTGACGGCCTCGGTCAGCAGCGGGCGGTCACCGCGCAGCGCCGAGTCGGCGAGCAGGCCGAGTCGGAGCCCGAGGAGGCGCTCCCGGGTCCGGGATCGCTCATCGCGGCCGAGCGGCACGACGAGCTCGTCCGGGGATGCCTGAGACAGGGTGTCGAGCAACTCGCGGCCCGCCTCGTCCGCGTTGTGGATGGTGTTGCGCAGCGGAATCTCCCGGATGAAGAGGGTCACGACCAACGCCACCGCGAACGGCACCAGGGCCCAGACGAAGACGGAGTGCAGCGAGTCCGCGAGGCCGCGCTGCACGGCCGCGATGATCTCGGGAGGCAGGCCGGCGAGGGTCGCCGGGTCGAGGACGGACCCGGCGTTGATCTGCCTCCCGGATGTCGCCATCTGCTCGGCGACCCCTGGCGGCAGGTGGCGCGCGATGTTGGGTGAGAGCCCGCTCGACATGATGGTGCCGAGGACGGCGATACCGACCGTCGAGCCGACGTTGCGGAAGAACTGGGTCGAGGCGGTGGCGACGCCGAGGTCCCGCTGCTGTGCCGCGTTCTGCACGATGAGCGTATAGACCTGCAGGGCGACGCCGAGCCCGATGCCGAAGACGACCATCGCAACGGTGAGCTGCGTCAGCGTGGCGCTGTAGTCGAGCCGGGTGAGCATCCAGAAACCGAGGCCCATGACGAGGATGCCGGCGATGGTCTGCAGCTTGTAGCGGCCCGTCTTGGTGATGACCAGACCGGCGATGATCGACAGGCTGATCATGGCCACCGACATCGGCATGAGGATGAGGCCGGAGTCGGTCGCGGAGAGACCGAGGACGCCCTGGGCGTAGACCGGCAGGTAGATCATCGCGCCGAACATCATCACCGCGACCATGAAGCTCGCGATGTTGGACAAGGTGAAGATGCTGCTTCGGAAGAGGCGCAGCGGGATGACGGGCTCCTCGGCCCGATGTTCCACGGCGATGAAGCCGGCGAGGCTGATGATGCCGAGGCCGTAGGTGATGAAGACCTGAGGCGATGACCAGTCCCACGTCGTGCCACCGAGCGAGGTCGGTACGAGCAGCAGGATGAGCGTCGTGGTCAGCAGCGAGATGCCTGCCCAGTCGATCCTGGCCTCGCGGGAGGTGTGCGGGAGGTGCAGGTTCTTGCTGATGCTGAAGTACGCGGCGATGCCGATCGGCAGGTTGATGAAGAAGAGCAGCCGCCAGCCCCAGTGGTCGGTGACGAAGCCGCCGACCAATGGCCCGAGGATCGAGGACAGGCCGAAGACACCGCCCATGAGGCCCTGGTACTTGCCCCGCTGGCGCGGGGGGATGATGTCGCCGATGATCGTCTGCGACAGCGGCATGAGCGTGCCCATCCCGATGCCCTGGACGGCTCGGGCCCCGATGAGGAACCAGAAGTTCGGGGCCAGTCCGGACAGCACGCTGCCGACCATGAAGATGACCAGGCCGCCGAGGTAGAAGGGGCGGCGCCCGTAGAGGTCGGACAGCTTGCCGACGATCGGGACGCTGATCGCGCTGACCAGCAGCGCAGCGGTGGCCAGCCACGAGTAGTGGTCCATCCCGCCGAGCTCGGCGACGATCCGCGGGAGGGCGGGTCCGACGATGGTCTGGCTGATCGAGGCGACGAGCATGCCCAGCATCAAGGCGATGAAGATCTGCCTCGCCCTGGGGTCGAGCCCCGTCGTGGACTCGGGTGCCGCGGGCTCGCTCGCCGCGGTTGAGGTCTGTGACATGAGGTCGAGCGTATCGACGGATTGTGCACGACTGCAACTTTGCACTCAGTGCATCAATAGCCTATCGTCGAGGCATGACAACGGCCACGCAGAGATCTGCGAAGGGGCCCGCCGGAGGACTACGCGAGCGCAAGAAGCGCGAGACGTGGATGGCACTGCATCGGGCAGCGCTCGAGCTCGTCGAGGATCGGGGACTGGCCGACGTGACGATCGATGAGATCGCCGCGCGCGCGGATGTCAGTGCCCGGACCTTCTTCAACTACTTCCCGTCCAAGGACGCCGCGGTGCTCGGCTCCCAGCCCGACGACGTCGAGAGGCTGGCTGCCCTCGTTGCCGGGCGCCCCGCCGACGAGACGCCCCTTGAGGTGATGCGCCACGTCAGTCGCACGCTGCTGGCTCCCACGAGCGCTGACCCGCAGTTGCGCCTCATGCGGCGCCGGGTGCTGCTCAGCGAGCCGTTGCTCGCACCCGCGCTGCTCGGGCGCAACGTGCGGATCGAAGACACCGTGACCGCCGCCCTCGAACGGCGACTCGGTCTGACCCCCGGCACGGACCTGCGCCCTCGGGTCATCGCCGCCACCGTGCTGGCAGCCACCCGGGCCTGCATGGAGCACCACCAGCAGGGGGCCACCGGAACGCTGGAGGAATCGGTCGACGAAGCGTTCGACATTCTCGCCGCGGGGCTGCGCTGACCGCGTCCCCAACCGGCAGGATGGGCGCATGAGTGATCCCACCGGAGTCGTCTTTCCCCTCGTGGACGGCGCTAGCCGCCCGAGCGCCGGCGGGCGGGCGGTCGTCGCCGCCGCGCTGCGCGGCGCGCTGTCGG
>JAKDLQ010000124.1 GCA_030452775.1 Micrococcales bacterium
GGGGGGGGGGCTGGGGGGGGGGGGGCGGGGTCTTCGGGGGGGGGGGGTCGGGGGGGCCCCCGGGCAGGCCTGCCGCGACGGAAGGGCTAACCACCGCTGCCGGAAGCGCTGAGTCCGGCCACGAGGTTGATCGTGGCGGCGATGACGACCGTGCCGAAGACGTAGGCGAGCAGGCAGTGCCCGAGGATCACTCGGCGCAGCGTACTGCTGCGGACGGCGGTGTCCGAGACCTGGTAGGCCATCCCGAGGTTGAACGAGAAGTACGCGAAGTCGCCGAAGTCGGGGTCTTCCGCTTGGTTGAAGTCGATCGGCGAGGTGGCCTGCGTGTAGTAGAGCCGGGCGTAGCGCACGACGTAGATCGTGTGGATCGAGAGCCACCCGACGGCGACCGTGGCGGCGCCGATGAGCGGATCGAGCACGCGGGTGTCCCCAGTCCCGTGGCCGCCGATGAGCATGACACCGACTCCGGTGAGGCTGAGCAGGCCGGCGACGATGACGATGAGGTCGGACACCGCCGCGCCGGGGTCCTCACCTGCGACGCGGGCCCTCGTGCCGGCTCCGTCGTAGCGCCTCAGGTGCAGGAGCAGCGGGCCGGCGAAGACGATGCCGGCCGCGACGAAGCCGAGCAGCAGGTGGGGCAGGACCGAGCTGGCCTGTCCGAGCGGTACGAGAACGCCGACGAGGACACCGCCGAGCAGGGCCACGAGGAGTCGGCGACTGATCCGGTGCACGCTCGGACGGTACCGCGGAAGAGCCCTCAGCCGCCGAGTCTCTCGAAGCCGGTGACGGTGAGGACGGCCGCACCCGCCTCGTCGCTCGCTGCGAGGTCGACGGCTGCGAGGATGGCCCAGTCGTGGTCGCCCTCGGGGTCGATGACGACCTGGCGCAGCCGCCACTGCGTCGGGGTCTTCTCGATCTGCAGCAACGCCGGTGAGCGGGCCGCCTGATCGGTGGCGATCGAGTCGTGCTCGTCGTAGTAGGCGCCGAGCGCCTCGTCCCAGGCGCCGGTGGTCATGACGACCTGCTGTGGTGGGTCGGTGAGCTCGGCCACCCGCGCCTCGAGATCGCCCAAGGACTCCCACTGGTCCCGGGCCGCCAGCTCGACGCGGTGGAACATCGCGTTGCGGATCATCACGGTGAAGGCGCGGACGTTGGCGGTGAGGGGCCGCGTCGTCGGCGGCGCCACCTCGTGTCGGTGGGCAAGCGCATCGGCCGGGTGGACGAGGTCCTCCCACTCGTCGAGCAGGCTCGAGTCGGTCTGCCGGATCAGCTCGCCGAGCCACTCGACGAGGTCGTCGAGCTCATCCGAGCGGTGAGCGTCCGGCACGGTGTGCCGCAGGGTCCGGTAGGCGTCGGTGAGGTAGCGCAGCAGCAGCCCCTCGGAGCGGGACAGCCCATAGACGGAGACGAACTCGTTGAACGTCATGCCCTGCGAGTACATCTCGCGGACCACGGACTTGGGCGACAAGGCCTCCGGCGAGAGCCACGGATGGGTCTGCCGGTATGCCGTGAGCGTCACCTCGAGCAGGTCGGCGAGCGGTTGGGGCCAGGTGACCTCCTCGAGCCGCTCCATTCGCTCCTCGTACTCGATGCCGTCCATCTTCATGGCGGCGATCGCTTCGCCGCGCGCCTTCGACTGCTGCGCCCGGAGCACCTGTCGCGGGTCCTCGAGGATGGCCTCGATGATCGAGACGAGATCGAGGGCGTGGGTCTCCGACTCCGGGTCGAGGGTGTCCATGACCGCCAGCGCAAAGGGGGCCAGCGGCTGGTTGAGGGCGAAGTCGCGCTGGAGGTCGATCGTCAGGGCGTAGCGGCGCCCCGAGGCCTCGGCGACGGGGAGCCGCTCCATGACGCCCGAGGTGAGCAGCTCCTTGGCGAGCACGAGTGCGTGCCGCTGCAAGCGGCGCTGGTCCTTCGCCTCGTGGTGGTTGTCCGACAGCAGCCGGGCCGTGTTTGCCACCGGGTTGCCTTCGCGGGCAAGAAGGTTGATGAGCAGGGAGTGCGAGACCCGCAGGCGCGGCTGCAGCGGTTCCGGCTCGGAGCCGACGAGCCGCTCGAACGTCTCCTCCGACCAGGTGATGAAGCCGTCGGGGGCTTTCTTGCGTTGGATCTTGCGCTGCTTCTTGGGGTCATCGCCGGCCTTGGCGACGGCGCGGAGGTTGTCGATGACGTGCTCCGGTGCCTGGGCGACGACCCAGCCGCGAGTGTCGAAGCCGGCCCGCCCGGCGCGGCCCACGATCTGGTGGAACTCGCGGACCTGGAGCATCCGCTGCTTCGTCCCGTCGAACTTCGTCAGCCCGGTGAGCAGCACCGTGCGGATCGGGACGTTGATCCCGACGCCGAGCGTGTCGGTGCCGCAGATGACCTTGAGCAGCCCGTCCTGCGCGAGCTGCTCGACGAGACGGCGATATTTCGGCAGCATGCCCGCGTGGTGCACCCCGATGCCGTGCCGCACGAGACGCGAGAGGGTCCGGCCGAAGCCGGCGCGGAAGCTGAAGTCGCCGATGGTGGCTGCGATCGCCGCCCGCTCCTCCTTGGTGCAGATTTTGAGCGACAGCAGGCTCTGGGCCCGTTCGAGCGCGGCCACCTGGGTGAAGTGGACGATGTAGATGGGGGCCCGGTCCTGCTCGAGCAGCTCCTCGATCGTCTCGTGGAGGGGGCTCACGGCATACGAGAAGTCGAGCGGCACGGGGCGCTCTGTCCCGGCGACGACGGCGGTGGCCCGTCCGGTGCGCCGGGTCAGATCGTCGCGGAACCTCGTCACGTCCCCGAGCGTCGCCGACATGAGGACGAACTGCGCCTGCGGCAGCTCGATGATCGGCACCTGCCAGGCCCACCCTCGGTCAGGGTCGCTGTAGAAGTGGAACTCGTCCATGACGACGAGGCCGACGTCGGCCGAGCTGCCCTCGCGCAGGGCGATGTTGGCAAGGATCTCGGCGGTGCAACAGATGATCGGCGCGTCGCCGTTGACGGTGGCGTCGCCGGTGATCATGCCGACGTTGTCGGCCCCGAACTGTTCGCAGAGGGCGAAGAACTTCTCCGAGACGAGGGCCTTGATCGGCGCGGTGTAGAAGCTCACCCGGTCATCCGCCAGCGCGACGAAGTGGGCGGCGCTCGCCACGAGCGACTTGCCCGAACCTGTTGGGGTGGCGAGGATGAGGTTGCTGCCGCTGAGGATCTCGATGAACGCCTCGTCCTGGTGCGGGTAGAGCGTGAGCCCCAGCCCGGCCGCCCAGTCGGTGAACGCCTCGTAGAGCGCGTCGGGGCCAGGCTCCCGGGGGATGCGCTCGCTGAGGTTCGTCACCATGCGAGTATGCCGCCCAGCTCGCTCCGGTTCGTCAGCTCCCGCTCGTCGGCGCCCGTTCGTCAGTGATCGGATCGCTTCCGGCGGCGGAACCACGGGAAGACGGATCCGACGGCCACGCCGGCGGCGAAGACGATGACGAGCCAGATCCAGGCCGGCGCGTTGAACTCCCAGAACAGGAACGACACCCGCCCGGAGCCGGTGTTCTGGAAGACGAAGATCAAGGCGAGCACGACGATCACCGCGGCGATCACCGTGCGGACGGATATCTGCCGTGAGCCTGCCGCCGAGCGGCCGTCTCTCCCCGAACCGGACATTTGGTCAGGCTACCGGATGGGGCTCAGTTGCGCCGGGCGAAGATGGCCTCGGGCGCTTGGGTGTCCTGCTTCCAATACACTGAGCCGATGAGTGACGCCGGCCCCTCGAGCGGCGTCGTTGGCTATGGCGTCATCGACGAAGCTGAGACCGAGGGCTGGCCTGACGCAGGCGACGTAGAGGAGGCGGGTCGCGAACGGCGTCGCAATCGCAAGGTGCTCATCATCGCGCTGGTCCTGCTCGTGGTGCCGGTGCTGGTCGTGGGCGGGTACGTGGCGTGGCTGAGCCACATCGTGACCAGCAACGTCAAGAGCGAGCTGTTGTTGCCCGACGGTCCGGGTAGTGGGCCTCTCGACAGTTCGGGCCGGGTCGTCGAACAGCCGGGCGGCAACGGCACCAACTATCTGATCATCGGGACCGACGCCGGACCGGGACGGGAGGGCTCGCGCTCGGACGTGATGGTGCTGGCTCACGTCTCCGACGACAGGAGCGCGCTCACGCTCATCCACTTCCCTCGCGACCTGTGGGTGCCGATCCCCGGCCGGGGCGAGGCCAAGCTCAACGCCGCGTACGCGTACGGACAAGCGCCGCTACTCGTCACCACCATGCAGAACCTGCTCGGTGTCGACATCGACCATGTGGCGGTGGTGGGCTTCGAGGGCTTCAAAGCGATGACCGACGCCGTGGGAGGGGTGGACGTCGCCGTCGAGGAGGGCAGCGTCACCGGCCCTTACACGTTCACCCGCGGTGTGACCCACATGGACGGCGACATGGCGCTCGCCTTCGTGCGAGAACGCAAGCAGCTCCGCGAGGGCGACATCTCGCGGGGTCGCCGTCAGCAGGCCTTCATCAAGGGGCTCGTGCTCAAGACCCTGAGCAAGGACGTGCTGACCAGCCCGGTCCGTCTCAAGGACTTCATCGAGGCCGCCACCACCAACCTGACCGTCGACCGGCGTCTCGACGTCGGCACGATGCGTTCCGAGGCCATTGCCATGCGCGGCCTGAGAGCGGCGGACGTTCGCTTCATCACGGCCCCGTTCACCGGCTTCGGCACGAGCGCGGACGGTCAATCGATCGATGTCCTCGACGAGGCGAAGATAACCCGGCTCGGCGACGCGGTACGCACCGACGCGCTCGACGAGTACCGCTGAGCGCATCGACCGTCGCATCGATGGTGGCGACAGGGCGGCTCCTGCAAGTGCGGGAATGACCGGCGCCCGGTTACCATGACGCGCAAGGTTTGGGACAAGAACGGCAAAACGCGCCCTTCCGCACCAGACGAGAGAGAACATCTGTGGAACTTCAGGACTACCTCCGGGTGCTGCGCAAACGGTGGCGAGTGATCTCCTTCGTCACGCTCGTGGTCATCGCCCTCGCGGCCGGGGTCACGATGGCGACCACGAAGATGTATGCCGCGAGCACGCAGTTCTTCGTGTCCACCTCCGGCGGCGACAACGTCTCGGCGCTACAGCAGGGCAATGCCTTCACCCAGGCCAGGGTGAAGTCGTATTCTCAGCTGCTCGAGTCGCCCAAGGTGCTCGATCCCGTGATCGCTGACCTCGGCCTCGACCTGACTGCGGAACAGCTCGCCACGAAGGTCACCTCGGTCATCCCGGTCGACACCGTCATCATCGACGTGACGGTGACCGACACGAGCGCCGAGCAGGCCGCGCGTATCGCCGGCTCGATCGCCAGGACCTTTCCTGAGACGATCGAGAAGATCGAGCAGGTCCAGTCGCGTGACCCGAGCCCCGTCAAGGTGACCGTCACCAAGGGTGCCTCGGTCGAACCCGGCCCGATCAGCCCCAAGCCGGTGCGCAACATCAGTCTCGGGCTCGTGCTCGGCCTGCTCCTCGGCTTCGGGGTGGCCCTCTTGCGCGACCTGCTCGACACCTCCATCAGGGGCGAACGCGACCTCGAGCTGGTCACCGACACGACGGTGGTCGGCGGGATCGGCTACGACTCGGACGCGACCGCACACCCCCTCATCGTCCAGATCGACCCGCGGTCGCAGCGCGCCGAATCGTTCCGGTCTGTCCGCACCAACCTGCAGTTCATCGACGTGGCAAACCCGCCGAAGTCGATCGTTGTTACGTCATCAGTTCCCGAGGAGGGCAAGTCGACGACCACCGCGAACCTGGCGCTGAGCATCGCCGAGACCGGCCAGCGAGTCGTCGTGATCGAGGGCGATCTGCGTCGCCCGCGGCTGCTCGACTACCTCGGCCTGGAAGGCGCAGTGGGGCTCACCGACGTGCTCATCGGCCGGGTCAAGGTCGGTGATGTCCTGCAACCGGTCGGCACCTCTGGCGTCGAGGTGCTCGGATCCGGTCCCGTCCCGCCCAATCCGAGCGAGCTGCTCGGCTCGAGTCCGATGGCCGAGCTCGTCAGGGAGCTGGAAAGCCGCTACGACTACGTGCTGATCGACGCCCCGCCGCTGCTGCCCGTGACGGACGCCGCCGTGCTCAGCACCGTGGTTGACGGCGCGCTCATCGTGGTGGGTGCCGGGATCGTCACCAAGGAGCAGTTGGGCCACGCCATCGCCGCGCTCGACGCGGTCAACGGCCAGGTGCTCGGGCTGATCATGAACCGTGTGCAGGCCAAAGACCACGCCAGCGCCTACGGGTCCTATCGCTACCACTACCTGTCACACAGCGACACCAGGCGATCATCCCGCCGTGCAGCCAACGCGGCGAGGGCCCGGGGTGAAGCGGATGCTGAGTCGCGGGTGGAGACGCCCGTGCCCGCCCAGGCTCCCTGAGCGCCGCTTTCCTACGCGTCGCGCGGTGACTAGAGAGCGCCAGCGCCACGGGAGCGGTGTCGCGACGACCACAGACAGACGGTCCAGCCCTGCGGCTTCACACTCGTCGCTCGATCGGCTGCCGAAGTGCTCGCGCGATCGGCGGCAGAACCCGTTCGACGGCGTTCGCCATCCGTGCGAACTGCGCGGGGCCCTGGTTGACCGGGTCGATGATGTCTGACTGTGCCGCGGAGCGGGGTACTACCAGGCCGCGTCGCGCGGCTGCCGCCGCGGCGATGCGTGCCACTCGCGTCGCTCCGGGCTCCATCGGCCCCACCTCCGCCACGTCGAGGCCCT
>JAKDLQ010000125.1 GCA_030452775.1 Micrococcales bacterium
ACACCGGCCCCTCGTGCCAGATCCGCACAGCAGCGATCGCGCGCCGTCGCCACGCCCTTGCTCGGACGGACGGCACCACGGACGCCCACCCAGGGGAACGCGCCGCAGCCGACGACCTTCTCGATAGAGCGCCTGGGCATCACGATGAACGTCAAGCCGGAGGGCGTGGCCAAGGACGGTGAGATGGCCCTGGCACCCGACCCCGCCGACATCGGCTGGTACCGCTACGGCGCCCGTCCGGGTGACCCGCAGGGAGCAACCGTGCTCGCCGCACACGTCGACGCACCTCGCTACGGCATTGGTCCGCTCGCCGCGCTCGGCGAGCTTCGCCGCGGTGATGTCCTTCGCGTGCGGTCGGGCAAGCAGGTCCACCGCTACGGCGTCGAGACCGTGACCGCCACCAAGAAGACGGCGCTCGATCTGGCCGCGCTCTTCACGAGGGAAGGTCCACCGCGACTGCACGTGGTCACCTGCGGAGGGCACTTCGATCAGGAGCGCCGCAGGTATGACGAGAACATCATCGTCGTGGCCAACCCGATCCAGTGACGCCGACGGCGCCGATATGGTTGGGGCGTGCACGTGCCCGATGACCCGGACACCGAGTTCGACGCGCAGCTCTGCGTCGAGTTCGCGGCTGGCTCGAGGGACGCCCTCGCCGAGATGTACCGACGCTGGTCGACCCTCGTGCACACCATCGCCTACCGTGCTCTCGGCGACCGGCACGACGCCGAGGACGTCACCCAGCAGGTGTTCGTCTCGGCCTGGCACGGCCGCGCGTCGCTCCGGCCCGATCAGGGGTCTCCTGCCGCGTGGCTGGTCGGCATCACCAAGCACCGGGTGGCGGACATGAGGACGCAACGCTACCGAGCGCGCCGCAACCTCAGCGCCGTGGCCGCCCAGACGGTCACCGAACCCGACGTCCACGACGACGACCTGGCCGAGCGCCTGCTCCTCGTCCACGAACTCGAGAGGATGGGCGATCCACGGGCGACCGTGCTCCGAATGGCTTTCATGGAGGACCGGCCGCAGCAGGAGATCGCGAGCGAGCTCGATCTGCCTATCGGTACCGTCAAGAGTCACGTACGTCGCGGCCTCATCGAGCTGCGCCGGAGGTTGGAGGAGGTGGACCGTGTCGCATCCTGACGACGACCTGCTCGCCGACCTCGCCCTGAACATCTCCGACTCCGACTCCCACACCGGCCCCGGCGATGACACGTCCCATGCCGAGGCCCTCGCGCACCTCGCAGGGTGCGCGGCCTGCGCGGACACGGTCGCCGACCTGCGCCGCGCGCTCTCGGTGGCGAGGCGCGCCCATCGGGAGACCGGCTGGGAGGCTCCCGCGCCTGATGTGTGGTCGCGGATCACCGACGAGCTCGACTCCCCGCCAACGTCAGGCAGCCGGCCGGACCCACCGCCGGGCTCGCCGGCCCCGATGCCGTCCGCGGGATCTCCGGGGTCCGATGGGACGCGCGATCATCGTCCCGGACCCAAGACCGAACAACCGCCGCACGCACCGCCCGAGCATGGGCAGGCAGCACCCCCCGACGAGCTGACGGAGTTGCGCAGTGAGCGGCGTGACCGCGAGGCGGCCCGGCGACCACGGCGCATCGCCTGGAGCGCCGGCCTCGCCGCCGCGGCACTCGTCATCGGACTGCTCGGCGGTCGCGCCCTGTGGCATGAGTCCGCGCCCCAGCCGCCCCAGCCCGTCACGGTGGCCCAGGCCCCCCTCGACACGCTCGACACGACGAGCCCGCAGCAGCTCGGCGAGGCTGCGGTCGTGCGCACGTCGAACGGCTACAAGCTCGACATCGACACCTCGAAGCCGCTTCCTGCCGGCTCCGGGTACCTCGAGGTGTGGCTCATCAACCGCGACGGCAAGCGGATGGTCTCGGTCGGCGTGATGCGCAACGGCGAAGGTCCGGTGTCCTTCCCCATCACCCAGAAGCTCATCGACGAGGGCTACGTCATCGTCGACATCTCACGCGAGCAGTTCGATGACAACCCGGCCCATTCCGGCGACAGCGTCGTGCGAGGCAAGCTGCCGGCGTGAGACGACGCGGGCCGGCATACGGTCGCGGGCCTGTCGATCGGCGGCGCGGCCAGCGCGTCAGGACAACAGGCGGCGCAGCGACGCGGTGGCTCCGCGCAGGTAGCGTTCCACGAGCTCGCGCTCCTCGTCGTCCAGCGCATTGTCGAGCTCGGCGAGACCCTCGAACATCGGGCGCATCCGTGCCATCACCTCGGCCCGGCCCGAGTCGGTGATGACGACCTGGGTGCGCCGGCCATCGCTCGGATGGCCACGGCGCTCGGCGTGACCGCGTTTGCACAGCCTGTCGACGACGCCCGAGGATGCCGCGGAGGTCACCCCGAGCTCATGAGCAAGCTCGACCGGTCCGAGCGGACCTCGCATGAGGTGTCGCAAGGAGTGCAGCTCGGAGGTGCTGAGCCCGGCCCTACGGGCCACGGCGGCGGGAACGGTCTCGGCCAGGTTGACCAGCTCCTGCAGAGCGGCGAGGGAGCCAGACATCCGGAATCCCTTGACGCCGGTAGCCGTCCCGCCTCCGTGGGTCGGCGCCAGGCCTGCGTGGGTGACCGCCTCGCCTCCGTGGGTAGGCACTCCGCCTGCGTGGGTCGGCACCCCGCCCTGGGTCGGCGCCCCACCGCCGGAGGCGGCCGGCCCTTCCCCGTCCGGCTGCGCATCGACGGGGGGCCGGTTCTCGTCGGCCCGGTGTTTCGCAGATCCTCGGGAACTGGTAATATCACTCACCAACTTAGTTATCATCTGAGCAACCCTCTTAGTCAGTCTAGCGGAGGAACCCCGTGAACACCGTTGCAGAGCGAATCACCAGGACCTGGTGGGCCGTCGCGATCGTCATCGTCGCGCTCGCGGGCGCGCTCGCCGTCGTCGGCATCGTCGGGGAGGCGTCCCGCACGCCCACCTCGGTCGACTCGCTGCCGATCGGCTCCGACAGCGCCCAGGCGCTCGAGCTGCGCGAGAGCCTTCCCCAGGCCGAGGGATCGACTGCGGTGGCGCTCTTCACCAAGGATGCCGGGACCCTGTCGAAGGAGGACGTCGACGCCCTGTCCGAGCGGGTGGCCTCGTTGCCCGGGGCCGGACGAATTCCCGTGCAGCGCAGCGACGACGGCACGGCGGCCATCGGGATCGTCCCGGTTGCGGCGAACGACGCCACGCGCACCGCCGAGCTCGTCAAGGAGATCCGCACCACCGTCAAGAGCGACCTGCCAAGCGGTGTCTCCGCGGAGGTGACCGGTCCGGCAGCGGTCGAGGCCGACCTCGCCGCGGTCTTCGACGGGGCGAACATCCGGCTGCTCCTCGCCACGGCCTCCGTCGTCGCCTTCCTCCTCGTGCTGACCTATCGCAGCCCGATTCTCTGGATCATCCCGCTGACCGTCGTCGGGGTGGCCGACCGCCTCGCGGTGGTCCTCGCCACCCACACGCTCTCCGCATTCTCGATCACGTGGGACGAGTCGACGATCGGCATCCTGTCGGTCCTCGTCTTCGGCGCCGGCACCGACTACGCGCTGCTGCTCATCTCCCGCTACCGCGACGAGCTGCGCCATCACTCCGACCGCCGGGAGGCGATGACGCTTGCCCTGCGCCGCACCGCCGAGGCGGTGCTCTCGAGCGCGGTCACGGTCGTGCTCGGCCTGCTCACCCTGCTGCTGTCGCTCTTCCCCGCCACCCGGGGCCTCGGCCTGGCCTGCGCCGTCGGCGTCGTCGTGGCCGCGACCTTCGTGCTCATCGTGCTGCCGGCCGCCCTCGTCATCTTCGACCGCTGGATCTTCTGGCCGCGGGTCCCGCGCGAGGGCCAGGACTCGCTGGCCGATGGCCGCACCTTGTGGCGCCGGATCGGGGACCGGGTTGCGGCCCACCCGGCGCGCGTCATCGTCGGCACCCTGGTCCTGCTCACGGCCATGTCGGCCGGGCTCGCCGCGGTGACCACCGGCCTCAAGCCGGCTGACCAGTTCCTCCAGAAGCCCGAGGCCATCGTCGCCAGCCAGCGCCTAGCGGAGTCGTTCCCGGCCGGCAGCGCCGATCCCGCCATCATCGTCACGACATCGAACCCCAAGGCGGTGGCCGACGCGGCCTCCTCGGTCGACGGCGTCGCGAGCGCCCGGATCGTCAAGCAGTCCAAGGGTGTGGCCGAGATCGACGCCGTCCTCGCCGGCGCGCCGGGCTCCGACGAGGCGATGACGACGGTGCGCGCGCTGCGCGCCGCCGCAGCCGACCTACCGGACACCCATGTCGCCGGCGCCGAGGCGGTCGCCCTCGATCAGGCCGAGGCGTCCGCACGCGATCGCATGGTCATCTTCCCCATCGTGCTCGGGCTCGTCCTCGTCGCGCTCGGGTTCCTGCTTCGCTCGGTCGTCGCACCTATCGTGCTCGTCACCACGGTCGTCGCGACCTATCTCGCGAGCGTGGGCGCATCGTGGTGGATCTTCACGAAGGTCTTCGGCTTCTCCGCCCTCGATGACAGCGCACCGTTGTTCGCCTTCGTCTTCCTCGTGGCCCTCGGCGTCGACTACAACATCTTCCTCGTGACGCGGGCTGCCGAGGAGGGCCGTGCGCATGGGGCGCGAGCGGGCATGCTGCGTGCCCTCGCGGCGACCGGTGGCGTCATCACGAGTGCCGGAATCCTGCTCGCGGCCGTCTTCGCCGTCCTCGGCGTGCTGCCCCTCGTCGTCCTTGCCCAGATCGGCGTCATCATCTGCATCGGCGTGCTGCTCGACACGATGGTCGTGCGCACCCTGCTCGTCCCCGCCATCGCCATCGTCCTCGGCGACACATTCTGGTGGCCTCGGTTGGTGACGCCCGGTCGCCACGAGGCAAATCAGACACCTGCGACGCCCACCGACCCCCACCCGGCGGCGGTGCCGGTGGCCGCGTCCGCAGAGGGGTCGCATCAGTGACGAGCGTGCGGCGCCGACACCCCCTTGACGCGCACGCTGGTGACGAGCATGTCGTTGACCTGTGCCCTTGACGTATGCCGTTGTCGCTGCCGCCAGCGCCGGCTGAGCCGCGACTGCCGCTGACGTGTGCGACGCCCCCCGCCTGTCAGGGAGTCCGCGGCACATACGCCGGACTGGAAGTCCGGGGCACGTGCGCCGAGACGGCTCGAGTCACGGTGTGGCTGCCCCGGCGTCGGCGGTCGTCGCCAGCGCGTCACGAAGCGCCGCCCGGTCCCACGCAGGAGCGATGCCGGGACGGGCGAGCAGGTAGTCACAGATCTGCTCCGTGTGCCAGCCGTGCGCCTCGGCGAGCCCGTCGGCGATCGTGCGGGCGTAGGCGGCCGCAGGCGGGTTGAGTGTGACCGCGTGGTGCTCCCACGACGCGGTGAACGTCACGACCGGCACATCGTCGATCTCGTCGATGACATGCAGCGTCTCGTAGCGCCCCGGACCGAGCACGGACGTGCGGCTCTCGGCGAAGAGCGTCGTCAGCGACAGGTCCCGGCCCACGGGCCGGCGCATCTCCTGGCTCGCGACATCGGAGAACTGCTCGCCGGTCACGAGGTAGGCCCGCCCGGCGGCCGACCCGTCCGCGCCGGGGTCGTAGAACGCGACTCCCCCGCCCCACGTCGGCGACTCCCACGCGAAGTAGACCTCGCCGGCCAGCGAGACAGGTCGGTCGTCCATCGGCTCGGTCGTGTCACGGGCACCGGTGTAGGTGCGGCTCGCGCCCGGCGGGCGGCCGCCGGCGAGGTAGTGACCGAAGCGTCCGCTCGACAGGTTCGATCCGTAGGCGGCATACCAGACGCGTTCCATCCGGTCAGCCTGACAGCACGCTCGCCGCAGCGCCACCGTTGGGTGTGGGCGGCATACGGCATGCGTGGTGGATGCCGTCGCCTGACGTCACTCCGCGTATGCAGCGGGTTTCGCGGGCATCGTGACTTGAGGCACTGCGCCCGCCTCAGCGCGGCGGCAGGCGAGTGCCGCGGTCGACGACGGTGCGAGCCATGACGGCCGAGAGCAGCGAGCCGATACCGATCCCGATGATGAGGTTGATGACCGCGACGGAGGCCTTGTCGGCCATCGTGCCTCCTCGCGAGAACGGGATGACCATGCTGATGACGGTGGCGAGGCCGACGATCCAGCCGAAGAAGGCCGTGGGGCGGGGCGTCGTGAGGCAGAGCGCGTGGGCCAGGCCAGTGGCCGCCAGTGCGAGAAGGACAGCCGTGAGTACGTAGTTCGCCGTGAAGGAATCGAACAGGGAGAGTAAGACGGTCGACCTGGCGATGTTGAGGCCCAGGATGCTGTTGGCGATGAGCACCCCGACCCAAGCCACGAGCCCGGAGACGACCGCCGTCGCGACGCCCCCCGCCCATAATCGTGGTGCGTCGACGACCATCCTCGGATCGGAATGGAATTCGTCGCCCGGCCGCATCGGCTGTGTCGTCATGCTGTCTCCTGGCTATTCGATGCACATGGTCAGATCCCGTGTCACGACTGTACAAGCGGCAGACCCTGGGGCCTTGTCTATCGGAGCAGTGGCGCGGCGTGACGGTCATCGACGATGGCTCGAAGGTCGATCGTGGGGGCAACTGCGAGAACCGGTCAGTCCCTGAACAGTCGCTTCAACCGTGGGTGGGTCCCGGTCGTTACATGCTGTATGGCCTTCGGCCATGGTCGAAGGCCATACAGCCTTTGGCGGGGTCATCCGTCGCGTGCGCTC
>JAKDLQ010000126.1 GCA_030452775.1 Micrococcales bacterium
GGACAGCGACAGGCCCGAGGTGGCGGCTGTGGATGACGGGGCCACTCGAGTCGGAGGGCCTGCGGTCACCGCGGTGTCGTCAGGAGTCGACCCCCGGCCACGGCCCGGCGCTGGGCGGGACGGTCGAAGGCGCCAGCTTGGGCACGCTGGAGACGATGGCCTTGGCGACGGTTTCGCTCATCTCGGGGTGGAAGACGCTCGGGATGATGTAGCTCGGATTGAGCTGCTCGTCCCCCACGACCGAGGCGATGGCATCGGCGGCGCTGATGAGCATCTCGGTCGTCACGTCGGAGGAGCGAGCATCGAGCAGGCCCCGGAAGACACCCGGGAACGCGAGCACATTGTTGATCTGGTTGGGGTAGTCGCTGCGACCGGACGCGACGACGGCCGCCCGCTGGGTCGCCTCGTAGATGTCGACCTCCGGATTGGGATTGGCCAGGGCAAACACGATCTGCTCCTCGGCCATCTCATCGATCCACTCGGGCGCCAGCAGGTTGGGCGCGCTCACCCCGATGAAGACGTCGGCGCCCTGCAACCCGTCGCGCAACGTGCCGGAGAGCCCGCGCGGATTGGTCCGCGCGGCCAGGCCGCGCCATTGCGGCGAGAGGCTCTCGTCGCCGCGACGCAGCAGGCCGGGACGGTCCGAGACGGTCACGTCCACGGCGCCGGCCGCGAGCAGCAGGTGCACGATCGCGGAGCCGGCCGCGCCGCCGCCCGAGACGATGATCCGCGCCTCGGGCAGCGTCTTGTCGACGCAGCGCAGCGCGTTCTTCAGAGCCGCGAGCACGACGATCGCCGTCCCGTGCTGGTCGTCGTGGAAGACCGGGATGTCGAGGCGATCGCGCAGCTTGGCCTCGACCTCGAAGCAGCGCGGAGCCGAGATGTCCTCGAGGTTGATGCCGCCGAAACCGGGCGCGATGAGTTCGACGGTCCGCACGATCTCGTCGACATCGGTGGTGTCGAGGCAGATCGGCCAGGCGTCGATGTCGGCGAACCGCTTGAACAGTGCCGCCTTGCCCTCCATGACGGGCAGCGCCGCCCCCGGCCCGAGATTCCCGAGACCGAGCACGGCCGTGCCGTCGGTGACGACCGCGACCGTGTTGCCCTTGATCGTCAGGCGGGACACGTCCTCCGGGTGCTCGAAGAGCGCCTGGCTGACCCGCCCAACGCCGGGGGTGTAGGCCATCGCCAGGTCCTGCCGGTTGCGGAGGTTGACCTTGGACTGGACAGCGATCTTGCCGCCGAGATGAAGGAGGAAGACGCGGTCGGACACCTTGTGCACGCGAACGCCCTCGAGCGTCTCGACCGCGTCACGCAGCTCCTGGGCGTGGCCGGCGTCCGAGGCCGAGCAGGTCAGGTCGATGACGAGGCTGTGCGCCTGCGAGTCGACAATGTCGAGGGCGGTGGTGATCCCGCCGCTGTCGGCCACCTTGACCGCGAGCGCCCCGATGACACGGGGATCGGTCCCGGCGTAGATGCGCATGGTGATCGAGTAGGAGGCGGTGGTAGCGCGGGCTCGCTGGATGCTCTCAGTCACGGCGCCCATCGTCGCACGCGGGTGCCCCCGCCGCACCCATCTATGGTCCGGTGCCGCGGCGCGATGTCGTATGCCGCCGAGCTGACTCCCGTCCGGAGCTCGCAGTCCGGTGGGTACACCCGTCTCAGCCCCGTCCGAGAGGTGCCGATGCGCCTGCCTCCCCGGCGGCATACGACAATGTCGTGGTGACGACACAGGGTGACGCCGCCGTCCGCGAGACCGGACTGACGCACTCGGAGGTGGCTGAGCGGGTCGCGCGGGGCGAGGTCAACGAGCTGGACGAGGGCACGTCGCGTCCACTCGGCGAGATCATCCGCGCCAACGTGTTGACCCGCTTCAACGCGATCCTCGGCGCGCTCTTCGTCCTCGTCATGAGCACGGGGTCGGTGCCCGACGGTCTCTTCGGCATCATCCTCGTCGTCAACTCGGGGATCGGGATCGTCCAGGAGTACCTCGCCAAGCGCAAGCTCGACCGGCTTGCGCTGCTCAACGCGCCGACGACGCGCGTCGTCCGGGACAGCGCCGTGATCGAGATTCCGACGAGTGAGGTCGTGCTCGACGATCTCATCGAGCTGCGTACCGGCGACCAGGTGCCGGCCGACGGGACGGTGCTGTCCTCGGCCGGGCTCGAGCTCGACGAGGCCAACCTCACCGGCGAGTCCGACCCGGTGGCACATGGAGAGGGCGACGAGATCCGGTCGGGCACGAGCGTGGCGGCCGGGTCCGGGCGACTGCGGGCGCGGGCGGTCGGCGCCGAGGCCTACGTCAACCGGGTCTCGGCCGAGGCCAGGGCCTTCACCCGGACTCACTCGGAGATCCAGTCATCGATCAACACCCTGCTCAAGTACATCACCTGGGTCATCGTGTTCGCCCTGCCGCTGCAGGTCTGGTCACAGTGGCGCACCGTCGGCGGCCAGGGCTGGCAGGAGGTCGTCATCCGCTCGGCCGCAGGACTGGTCGGGCTGGTGCCGGAGGGTCTCGTGCTGTTGACGTCGGTCGCCTTCCTCATGTCCGCCGTGCAGTTGACCCGCCGGCAGGTGCTCGTCCAACAGCTGCCCGCCGTCGAGGGACTCGCGCGCGTCGACGTCGTCTGCCTCGACAAGACCGGGACGCTCACGGTCGGCGAGATCGCCTTCGAGGCAGCGGAGCCGCTGAACGGCCAGGACGCCGACGAGATCCGTGGTGCGCTGGGGGCGCTCGCCGACGACCCGAACGCCAACGGCACTCTCCTCGCGGTGGGCGCGGCCCTGGCGCAGCCCGGATGGCGACGCACCGGGACCGTCCCGTTCACCTCCGAGCGCAAGTGGAGTGGGGCCTGCTTCGAGGACCAATCGGCCTGGGTCCTCGGCGCCCCCGAGGTCCTGCTCGCAGGCGACGACCCCGCCCAGCAGCGGATCGCCGGGCGGGCCACCGAGCTCGCGTCGACAGGGCGTCGAGTGCTGCTGCTCGCTCGTAGTGACGAGCAGCTCGATACGGCACGGCTCCCCGGCGATCTCACGCCTGCGGCGCTCGTGACGCTGCGCGAGCAGATCCGTCCGGATGCCCGCGAGGCGCTCGACTACTTCGCGGCGCAGGGGGTCGCCATCAAGGTCATCTCGGGGGACAACCCGCGCACTGTGGCCGCGGTCGCGCGGGAGGTCGGACTCGAGCCCGGCGAGCCGATCGATGCCCGGGCGATCGGCGACGATCCGGAGCACCTGCGCGAGGTGGTCGCCGGCGGCACGGCCTTCGGCCGCGTCTCCCCCGAGCAGAAGCGTGCCTTCGTGCAGGCCCTGCAGTCCGATGGTCACGTCGTCGCCATGACCGGTGACGGGGTCAACGACGCGCTCGCCCTCAAAGACGCCGACATCGGAGTCGCCATGGGAAACGGGGCGCAGGCGACCAAGGCCGTCGCCGAGCTCGTCCTGCTCGACGGGAAGTTCTCCCACCTGCCGAAGGCACTGCTCGAAGGGCGCCGCGTCATCGGCAACGTCGAGCGCGTCGCGAACCTCTTCGTCGCCAAGAACGCGATGAGCCTCGTCGCCATCCTCGCGTCCGCACTCATCGCGACCGCCTTCCCCTTCCTGCCGCGCCACCTCACGCTCGTGTCGACGGTGACGATCGGCATCCCCGCCTTCTTCCTCGCCCTCGGCCCCAACACTCGCCGTTACCGACCCGGGTTCCTCGGCAGGATCCTGCGCTTCGCGGTCCCGGCGGGAGCGGTGGCCGGGGTCGCCGTCATCACCTCCTACCTGCTCGCGGGCAGGTACTACGGGGTCTCAGCCGAGGAATACATGCACCAGTGCGCCCTCGCCCGTGGCCCCGTCGACCCGGCCTGTTGGCAACCAGGAAGCGGCGCGACGATCACGCTGCTCGTCGTCTTCTTCTGGATTCTCGCCGTCCTGTCCCGCCCGTGGCGAATCTGGAAGGCGCTGCTCCTCTGCTCGCTCGTGGCCATCGCCGTGCTGGCGTTCACCGTGCCCGCAGCGCGGGAGTTCTTCACCTTCGACGTGCCCCTCACACTCGCCTGGCAGTCCCTCGCCATCGGCCTCGTGGGCGGGCTGCTCGTCGAGGCCATCCACCGGCGGGTCCAGCCCATCCCCACCACGGGGTAGGCCGTCAAGCAGCTCACCGCCGCGCGGGCCAGCAGCATACGGACGACCGTTGCTCGAGGTCGCCGCCACGGTGGCGCACGGATGACGCCAGGCGACGCGGGCACCCGCGACCAATGGTCGTTCGACGATCAGGCGCCGCGCAGCTCCCGCTTGAGGATCTTGCCCGAGGCGTTGCGGGGCAGCTCGTCGACGAAGGTGACCCGCTTCGGCAGTTTGAAGCCGGCCAGTCGCTCGCGCAGATGCGCGACGAGCTCGTCCTGCGTCACCTCCCCCTTGCGGACGACGAAGGCGGTGACCGCCTCGACCCACACCTCGTCGGGCGCCCCGACCACCGCGACCTCGGCCACGGCCGGATGCGTGTAGATAGCATCCTCGATCTCGCGTGAGGCCACCTGCACGCCGCCGGTGTTGATGACGTCCTTGATCCGGTCGATGACGAACACGTAGCCCTCCTCGTCCATGCGCACAAGGTCGCCCGAGTGGAACCACCCCCCGGCGAAGGCCGCCTCGGTGGCCGCCTCGTCGTCCCAGTAGCCCTCGCACAGCTGCGGTGAACGGTAGACGATCTCGCCCGACTCCCCCGTCGGGACGTCGTTGCCCGCGGCGTCGATGACCCGTGCCTCGACGAACAGGACCGGACGACCGGCGGAGTCGGGCCGGTCGGCGTGCTCCTCCGGTCGAAGCACGGTGCACAGGGGCGCGACCTCGGACTGGCCGAAGCAGTTGTAGAAGCCGAGCCCCGGGGCCTTGTCCCGCAGCCGCCCCAGAATCGGGCCAGGCATGATCGACGCACCGTAGTAGGCCTTGACGAGCCCACCGAGGTCTCGCGTCGCGAAGTCCGCGTGGTTGGTCATTGCGACCCACAGCGTCGGCGCCGCGAAGAAGGCGCGGTGTCCGTCCTGCTCGATGCGGCGCAGCACCTCGCCGGCGTCGGGCACCTCGAGGAGCGTGTTGGTCGCGCCGACCGCGAGCCACGGGAGGAGGAAGACGTGCATCTGGGCCGAGTGGTAGAGCGGCATGACGTGAAGCGGGTTGTCGTCGGGGCTGAGGTCGAGATCGACGACGCACGAGAGGTATTCGTGGACCAGCGCCTTGTGGCTCATCATCGCGGCCTTGGGCCGGGAGGTCGTCCCCGACGTGTAGAGGAACTGCGCGAGGTCGGTGTCGGCCACCTCGATCTCGACGGTCGGCACGTCCCCGGCCCGGGCGGCGGCAAGGAGCGAGCCGTCGGCGTCGCGCAGTGGGACGCGACGCTCGAGGCGGCCGGCGATGTCGGCGTCGAGACCGTCGAGGCACCCGGTGAGCGCCGGATCGAAGAGGATCGCCCTGCTGCCGGACTGGGCGATGAGGTAGGACAGCTCGGCTCCGGTGAGGTTGTAGTTGAGCGGCACGTGGACGAGTCCGGCTCGGGCACAGGCGAGGAAGCCGATGAGGTAGGCATCCGAGTTCTTGCCGTATGCCGCGACGCGGTCCCCCTTCTCGAGCCCGAGGCCGAGCAGGTGCGCGGCCGCACGGGAGACGGCGGCATCGAGAGCGGCATACGTCCACTCCCGGTCGGCGAAGGCCAGCGCCACCTGGTCACGGAAGGTCTGCGCGCTGCGGCGGATGATGCCATCGACGGTGCTGCTCCTCGGGGACAGGGACATGCTCACTCCTCGTGTGGGGATCCGAAGCGGGTCCGGACCCGATGGGTCGCGCAACGGTCATCACAGTAGGGGCTTGGCCCCGGCTTGAGCAGCCATCCTGCTGCGCACTGTGCATCATTGCCCAATGGGCAATGATGTGGCATGCTGTGCCGGGTGACCGAGACCAGTCTGCGTGACGCCAAACGGGCCGCGACCGCGAGGGCCCTGGCCCAGGCGGCCTTCGATCTCGCACGAGAGCGCGGCGTCGACGGATTCACCATCGACGAGGTCGCCAGCCGGGCCGGTTACTCGAGACGGACGTTCGCGAACCACTACTCCGGGAAGGAGGAGGCCATTGTTGCGATCGCCTCCCAGCAGGTCCACGACGCGATGTCAGGGATCCCCCACGGCGACGGGCCGGTGCTCGACTGGCTGGAAGAGGTCGCGCGAACGCAGCTGAGCGGACGACTCCTCGACCTGCTGCGCCAGCTGCGGGCCATGGCGCAGGGCCACCCCAGCCTCCGGCCGCACCTGCTCGCAGTCCACCATGAGATCCGGGAGACAGCGCGCCAAGCCATCTTGGCCAGAGTCGGTGATGGTCATGGCCGCATCCACGCCCAGCTGCTGGTCGGCGCGGCCTACGGCGCTCTGACCTGCATGCTCGAGGGGCTCGTCCCTGTGCTACCGCCGGGTTCGGCCGCGTTGGATCCGGCTGCTGAGCAGATACCTGACCTCGATGACGGGGACACCGACGCGCGGCCCGCCCCCGGCCCCGGGCCCGCCCCCCCCGCGCTGAGCCACACCCACATCCAAGCCACGCCCA
>JAKDLQ010000127.1 GCA_030452775.1 Micrococcales bacterium
CAACCTTCGAAACACCCCAACCGCAGCATGATTCGCACACGCTAAGTGGCATTGGATCCTGGAGTCGTTCGGATTCGACGCAGAACGTTCAAACGAACGATCCGCTCTTGTGTTGCTTGCTCTCGTGCAACTGGGGCCGTTAGACGAGTGGTCCGGGGCCTCGGCGCAGATGCTCGGCACACGGGCCATCATGGACTGGATCAGAGACAAGTACGGGGTCGAGTACGCGCCGAACTCTCGCGAGACGATCCGTCGATTTACGCTGCATCATTTCGCCGACGCCTTGCTTGTCCAACAGAACCCCGACGACCCCAAGCGACCCGTTAACTCACCCAAGTGGTGCTACCAGGTTCACCGTCGCGCAATGGAGGTGATCAAGGCGTACGAAGGGGCGGACTTCGAGCCGCTGCTCGACTCGTACCTCGCGGACCTACCCGGGCTCCGAGCGCAGTACGGCGCCGCGCGGGAGTTAAACAGAATCCCGATCACCTTGCCAGATGGTTCCCGAATCACCCTGAGTCCGGGTGGACAGAACGTTCTCATCAAGCAGATTGCGGAGGATTTCTGCGGATACTTCACACCCGGCGGGCAGGTGGTGTACGTCGGGGACGCCGACAAGAAGTGGGCCGTGTTCGAGCAGGACGTTCTGGCCCGCATCGGGGTCGCCGTTGACCAACACGGCAAGATGCCTGACCTGGTCGTGTGGCTGCCCGAGCGCAACTGGCTCGTGCTCATGGAAGCGGCGACCTCTCACGGGCCAGTTGACGGGAAGCGGCGTGGCGAGTTGGCGCGGTTGTTTATGGGCTCGACCGCCGGGCTCGTCTACGTCTCGTGCTTCCCGAACCGAGCCGTCATGCGCAAGTACCTGTCACAGATCGCCTGGGAGACGGAGGTGTGGTGTGCTGACAACCCCACGCACCTGATCCACTTTAACGGAGAGCGGCTCCTCGGTCCTTACGCCTGAGCGGGACAGCGCGAGGTGGAAAAGCCAGGACTCTGTCGGTCTTCCTGGCCTGATGGAGTACGTCGGAGTGCGAAGAGCCCGATGTGGTCGGGGTGCGCAGCGGAATCCCACCGGTGCGTACCGTCGCACCATGAGATGTCGAGAAGTGCAGTTGACAGCCATACCCGACGGCATCGTCCGGGCGAACAACTTCGGCATCGTCGACACGGACGTGGGTGCACCGAACAAGGGGCAGGTCCTCGTCGGACTGCGGCGGCTCGGGCTGAACGCGGGTTTGGCCCACCGCCTCGGCGGGGAAGGTACGCCCTACGGACCGGGAATCGATGTCGGCGACGTCCCGGCTAGCGATGCCGTGGTCGAGGTGCTCGTGTCCAACGTCGAGGAGCTCCGAACGGGAGATCTGGCCGTCGGCAAGGTGCCGTGGCGCACCGCCGCTGTCGTCGATGGCGATGAGCTTCGCAAGGTCGACGGGGCGGTGCCGAGCGAGGGCCTCGAGGCCTACCTCACGATCCTGGGGCACGTCGGCTTCACCGCCTACACCGGGATGATCCACGTCGGCGATATCCGGCCCGGCGAGGTCGTCTACATCTCCGGGGCGGCGGGCGGAGTGGGCAGCTGCGCCGTACAGTTCGCGAAGGCCTATGGGGCGACGGTCATCGGCGTCGCCGGATCGAACGAGAAGGTCGCGCTGCTCACCGACGTGCTTGGTGCCGACCGCGCGATCAACCGACACGACGGGGCCGCCGTGGATCTGTTGCGCGATGCGGCACCCGAGGGCATCGACCTCTACTACGACAACGTCGGCGGGGAACAGCTCGAAGCGGCACTCGAGGTGCTCAACTTCGGCGGCCGAGTGGTCATCTGCGGAGCGGTGGGCAGCGGGTCCGGCTCCGGTGCTCCTGCCAACTACCGCCGGCTCATCTACCAAGAGCTGACAATGCGCGGCTTCACCGTCACGGCGCACGAGGATCTCCGCGTCCAGTTCGAATCCGAGGTCGGTGGCTGGTTGCGCGAGGGCAAGGTGCGCAGCATCCATACCGTTTTCGACGGTGTCGATCGGGTCCCCGAGGCGTTCGAGTCGCTACTGGCCGGTGGCAGCTCCGGTCGTGTGATCGTCTCGGTGCCGTCCCAGCGCCTCGGTCGGTGACGCCTCTCGGGTGTCAGCCCTCGACGAGCTCCTCCAAGGCCCGCACCGCCACCGTGACACCGTCCTCCGCGGACATCAGGGCAGCGACACGATGCGCCGCGTCGGTCAGGTGCACCGCCTCACCGACGGCTCGCCGTATGCCGTCACTGCTGACCCGGCGTGCCGGGAGAGGGTTCGTTGCGACGCCGAGGCCTCTCATCCGAGCCGCCCAGAACGGCTGATCCGCCGTGAATGGAACCGGCACCGACGGCACTCCGGCCCGGCAGGCGGCATGGCTCGTGCCGGCGCCGGCGTGGTGGATCGCGACCGAGACGCGCGGCATGAGCCAGTCGTGTGGAGCGTGATCGATCCTCAAGACGCCCTCAGGCAGGCTCGAGTCGTCAATGCTCGCCCATCCGCCGGCGAGCACCGCACGACGGCCATCGAGCCCGGCGAGGACGGCCGTGATGGTGTCCTGGCCGACCGGCATACTGCCGAAGCCGACATAGACGGGCGCCTCGCCAAGGGCGAGGAAGGACGCGAGGCGGTCCGGCGGTCGGTAGTCGATGTCCACGGGGAGGCGCCAGTCGCCGGTGACGGTGATGCGGCTCGGCCAGTCCGGTGGACGGGGGACCAGCGTCGGCGAGACGGCGATCAGCTGAGGAAATCCGGTCCAGGCCCGACGTCGTGGGGGCAGGCCGATCGTGTCGCGCGCAGTGTTGATCATGGGCCGCAGCGCCATCCAGGTGCTGGCCCCCGCCAACCGGCCGAGCGGCACGCGTAGCGCACGAGGCAGGTCATGACCGAGGATCGGCAGGGTGAAGTCGCGGGTCGGCTCGAACGGCTGGGCAGCGGCCAGCGTCACCGGGAGATGGAGTCGGTCGGCGGCGTTGAAGGCGACGGGCAGCGCGAGCCCGCTCGACACCAGGACGTCCGCGTCCGCTGCGATCTCGACGAACGTGCGGGTCCAGTCGGCCAGGTGATCTCGCAGCAGGCGGCGCACCACCCGCGTACCAGCGACGAATCCAGCACCGGATCGGACGTGATCGCCCATGGGTGACATGGCCAGCTGGTCTCGGATCGAACCGTGCAAGGGCAGCAGCTCGACGCGATCTCGAGCTGCGCAGCCCGGCGGGAGCGCGCCCGGATCGGTCGCGAGCACCATGGAGTGCCCGGCCCGGCGCAGACCGCCGGCAAGCGCGACGAAGGGCCTCGTGTCGCCCTCGGTGCCGTACGTGATGGCCGCAACGCGCATCGGGTCAGTCTGACTGTCGCCGCGCACCACGCCGAGCGGGCTGTCGCGGGCGCATCCGGTCCAACAACCGTGTGCCGGGCTGGTGCTCCGGATCAGACGGCGGTCCCGGACGTCAGGGTGGCGTCGTGCCCCGGTCCCGTCGTCGCCATGAAGTCGCGCAGCACCTCGGCGAAGTGACTGGGGTCATCGAGGTGCGGGTAGTGCCCGGCGTCCTCGAAGAGCTCGACCCGGCAACCGGCGATCGCCTCTCGGGCCCGATCGGCGTGGGCCGGCGGGATGACCATGTCTTTGGTCCCCCACACGACGAGGACCGGTAGGTTTTCGAGGTCCGGCAGGTACTCATGGGCAGCGACACTCTGCCCCCCGAAGTCCATGACCGCCCGCGTGGTCGCGAGGAAGGCCCGTCGGCTGTCGGCGTCGCTGAGGGACGTGAAGCCCTCCCAGGCGGCGCGCACGTCATGGCTGGCGCGCCAGCCGACCTTCGACAGGCCGCGTCCGAGCGCCTCGACCTTGCCCCGCACCCACGGGGATGCGATGACCGGCAGGACCCACTCGGCTCCCGGAAGGGTGGCCGCACGCAGGGCGGCATTGACCTCACGGCCGAGGCCCCCGGTGCCGACGAGCACCAGCCGCTCGACCCGCTCCGGGAAGAGGTAGCAGAACTCGAGCGAGATCCCGCCGCCGAGCGAGTGCCCCACGAGGGTGACCCGCTCGATGTCGAGACGGTCGATGAGATCGCGCAGCATGGCGGCGTGGGCACCGAGCGAGTAGTCGCCCTGGGGCTTGGCCGACAGTCCGTGGCCGAAGAGATCGGGCACGATGACCCGATGGGTGTCATCGATACGGTCGATGAGATAGCGCCAGTTGCGATGCGAGCCCAGGAGCCCGTGGACGAAGAGCACCACCTCGCCGCTCCCGCTGTCGACATACGACAGGGAATGACCACGCAGCGTGATCGACTGCGGTTGCACGATACCCACCACGCCTCCTCGCGATCCGGAGCAGATCGTGCTCCCAGCCTAACGGTCGGAGCGAGCGCTGCGGCATACAACCGGCCGGTATGCCGCCGGGCCGCCGTCCGCGGCCTGCTCACCTCATCATTCCGGCGCACGGCAGAATGGGCGTATGAGCCCCGCTGAGCATGTCGAGTCGCCTGCTGCTGCCACGGATCCCACCGATGAGGCCGACCCAGAGGGCCATGAATCCGATGCGGTCCCGCCCGGCGCCATCGTCGCCGGGGTCGACGGCAGTGACAAAGACGCGAGCGTCCTCGACTTCGCGGCTCTGGAGGCGGGTCGCTCGCGGGCGCCGCTGCACCTGATCATGGCGCACGAGATCCACACGGGCATCGTCGGGACGTGGGATGCCGGGTTCGCGCTCGACGGCATGGCAACCGAGCTCGCGACGGCCACGGCCGAGAGACTTCACCTCATCGCCTCTGGGGTCAAGGAGGCGCATCCCCACCTCGATGTGAGCACGAGCCATCCCTGGGGAACGCCGTCGCAGGTGCTGCTCGACGCGGCTGCCGAGGCGTTGCTCGTCGTCGTCGGCACCGAACGCAAGTCCGGTCTGGCGAGGGTGCTGCTCGGGACGACGTCGCTCGACACGGCCATGCACGCCGCGTGTCCGGTGGCGGTCGTCGGGCTCGATCCCATCCGGTCCGGACCGGTCGTCGTCGGCGTCGACGGCAGCCGGCACGCGGTCGCGGCGGCGCGCTGGGGGGCCTCGGCCGCTGCGGCGCGCGGTGTCGGGCTCGTCGTCGTCACCACGTGGTGGCTCGAGGTGATCCGCGGCGTGGTCATCACGGAGGAGGGCACTCCCGAGTGGGAGGAGCTCACATCGCGATACCGGGCGATGGCCGAGTGCGCGCTGGGCGAGGTCCGTGCCGATCATCCTCACCTGCCCATCGACGTGATCGTCCGCAACGACCGGCCCGTCTCGGCGCTGCTCGAGGCGTCCGCCGACGCCTCGCTGCTCGTCGTCGGGACGAGGGGTCGTGGGGGCTTCGCCGGTATGACGCTGGGCTCTGTCAGCCACAAGGTGCTCCAGCGTGCGGCCTGCCCCGTAGTTGTCACCCGGGCGGCGCCAGGTTAACGGTCGGTCTCGTCCTCGAACTGGCCGAGCACCTGCTCGAGCAGGTCTTCCATGGTGACCAGCCCCACGGCACGCTCGCGACGACCGACGAGGACGAGCTGGGCCCGGGCGGCGCGCATCTCACTCACCGCATCGAGCAGCGACAGCTCCGGTGCGAGGAACTTCGGGGGCGTCATGATCCAGGACACGGCGGCGGTGCCGGACACGCGGAGGATGTCGCGGATGTGCACCATCCCGATGGCCTTCGTCCCGTCGGTCACGACGAGTCGTGACCGACCGGTGGCGCGGCAGAGAGCCTCGGCATCGGCGGCTGAGGCGCCGGCAGCGATAGTGACGACCCGGTCGAGCGGGACCATGACGGCCGTGAGCGGCAGCGTGTCGAGGTTGATGGCACCGGCGAGCACCCGATGCTCCGGCTCCGCGATGAGGCCGTGCTCGTGCGATGAGCGCAGCAGCAGCTGCAGCTCCCTCGGGCCGTGCGCCTGGGCCAGCTCGGGCTGCGGGGTGACCCCGAAGAGCCGGATACATCCATTGGCCGTCGCATTGAGGACGAACAGCAGTGGCCGGACCACGGAGGCGAACGAGCGGAACGGCAGCGCCAGCAGGATCGCCGAACGCTCCGGGTGCGTGATCGCCCACGACTTCGGGGCCATCTCCCCGACGACCATGTGGAGGAAGACGACGAGCGACACCGCGAGGATCACGGAGACGAGGCCCGCGACCCCCTGGGGCAACCGGGCCACGGTGAGCACCGGCTCGAGCAGCGCGGCCACGGCGGGCTTGGCCAGGGCGCCGAGCAGTAGGGTGCACACCGTGATGCCCAGTTGCGCGCCGGCGAGCATCATCGACAGCTCGTGACTGGCCCTGACGGCGGCTCTGGCCCCCCTGCTCCCCTTCCGCGCCGCATCCTCGAGGCGGTGCCGTTTGCTCGCCACGAGGGCGAACTCGGCCGCGACGAAGAAGGCGTTGGCTGCGAGCAGGCCCACGGAGATGAGCAGGGCAGTGATCATCGCCCGTCCCCTTCGGGGGGGTCGGCCCGCGACCCGAGCACCTCGGGGCGCGCGACGACCTCGACCTGGACCAGCCTCGGGACGCGCCGGTCGACCT
>JAKDLQ010000128.1 GCA_030452775.1 Micrococcales bacterium
ACGATCTTCCCGTGGCCGATGACGATGATCTCGTCGGCGACGCGCTCGATCTCGTTGAGCAGGTGCGAGCTGAGCAGGACGGTACCGCCCTCGTTCGCATATCCTCGCAGCAGGTCGCGCATCCACCGGATCCCGGCAGGGTCCAGGCCATTCGCCGGCTCGTCGAGGATGAGCACCTCGGGGTCGCCGAGCAGCGCGTGGGCGATGCCGAGGCGCTGACGCATGCCGAGGGAGTAGTTGCGGACCCGCCGGGACGCCTCGGTGTCGGTCAGCCCGACGAGCTCGATCATCTCGCCGACCCGGGCGCGGTCCACGCCCATGAGGACGGCGCCGAGTGTGAGCACCTCACGACCGGTCCGGCCCGCGTGCTGCGCCGACGCGTCGAGCAGCACGCCGACATGCCGGCCGGGATTGGGCAGGTGTCCGTAGGCACGGCCGAGCACGGTCGCCGTCCCTGCTGTGGCGGGTGTCAGGCCGGCCATGACGCGCATCGCGGTCGTCTTGCCCGCGCCGTTGGGTCCAAGGAATCCCGTGACGAGGCCGGGTTTGGCCTCGAACGAGATGTCATCGACGGCCGTGAAGGGTCCGTATCGCTTCGTCAGTCGTTCCACTGTGATCATGCCTTCCACAGTGTCACGGGCGGGTAAGCCGACGCATCGGTCATCGGCCTGACTCGCCCCCGACTTTGGTCGTGGCCGACCCTGACTCCACTCAGGGTCGGTTCAGAGACCGAGGTCGCTGAGCCCCTGATGATCGGCGGGCCGCGGTCCCGGTGCGTCCCAGTGGTAGTGGCGCTCCGACTCCTCGATCTGCAGATCGTTGATGCTCGCGTGCCGGAACTGGCAGCGGCCTGCCTCGTCGAACTGCCAGTTCTCGTTGCCGTAGGAGCGATACCAGAGCCCGTCCCTGCCCCGGGACTCGTAGGCGAAGCGCACGGCGATCCGGTTGCCCCCGTAGGCCCACATCTCCTTGATGAGACGGTAGTCGAGCTCGCGCTCCCACTTCTGGGTGAGGAATGCGACGATCTCGTCCCGGCCCGTGAGCCACGTCGTCCGGTTGCGCCACCGGCTGTCCTCGGAGTACGCGAGGGCGACCCGTGCGGGATCCCTGGCGTTCCACAGGTCCTCGGCGCCGCGGACCTTGGCGATGGCGTCCTCGCGACTGAACGGCGGGACGATGGGCTGGGCTGGCATGACAACCGCCTTCGTGAGATGTGGCCCTGACCCCTTCGACCGTAGCCCAGCGGCATACGGGATGGGGGTGGTGCTACTTGACGGAGCCGCTCATGAGGCCGCCGATGAAGTAGCGCCCGAGGAGGATGTAGACGAGCAGGGTCGGCAGTGACGCGACGAGCACCCCGGCCATGATCTGCGGGTAGTTGGGGTTCTGGCCGCCGGCGAGCTCGTTGAGCGCGTAGGTCACCGGTCCGTTGTTGCGGTTGGTGAGAAAGAGCGCGAAGAGGAAGTCGTTCCAGGCCGACGTGAACTGCCAGATCATCGTCACGACGAAGCCCGGCGCCGAGATCGGCAGGACGATCGAGGTGTATGTGCGCAGCATGCCGGCGCCGTCGACCTTGGCCGCCTCGAGGATCTCGTTGGGCAGCGCAGTCGCGTAGTAGTTGCGGAAGATCAGCGTACAGATGGGGATGCCGAAGATCGTGTGGACGACGATGAGCTTCCAGATGCCGTCGAACCAACCCATCCCCGGCTGCGACTGGACGTCGATGAGCATGCCCTGCAGCGGGATCATGATCGCCTGGTAGGGGATGAACATGCCGAAAAGGAACAGGGTGAAGATGGTCGTCGCGCCGGGGAAACGCCATCTGGCGAAGACGAAGCCGTTGAGCGATCCGAGGATCGAGGAGAGGATCGCGGCGATGACGGCCATGATGAGCGACCGGCCGAGGGGCGGGGCCAGCGACTTCCACGCCGCCTGCCATCCGTCGATCGTCAGGCTCCTCGGCAGGGACCACGCCTCGCTCGCCGTCACGTTGGCGCTGTGCTTGAAGCTGGTGACGATAAGGACGTAGAGCGGCATGAGGACCATGACGAGGAACAGGATGATCAGCGCGTAGCGGATCACCCGTCCGGTCATCGTCCCCTCGGTCCCGGGGGCCTGACCGGTGGTGACGCGGACCGGGATTGCCTCGCGGGTCGCGGTGGCGGTGCTGGTCGCCATCAGTGGGTCCCCTTCTCCGACTTGCTGGTGTAGATGAGATAGGGCACGACGACGATCGCGACGAGGACGAGCAGGATGGTCGCGTTGACGGCCGCGGCGGTCGGGTTGTTCTGCGCGAACAGCTGCGTCCACATCAAGGTCGCCGGCACCGAGGCCTTGTAGGAGTTCTGGCCCGCAATGGCGTAGATGAGGTCGAACATCTTCATCGACATGTGCCCGATGATGATCAGCGCCGACAGGGCGATCGGCGAGAGCTGCGGGAACAGCACGTGCCGATACAGCTGCCACTCCGAGGCCCCGTCGATGCGCGCCGCCTCGCGCTGGTCCTCCGAGATGCCCCGGAAGCCGGCGAGGAAGAGGGCCATGACGTAGCCGGACAGCTGCCAGATCGCCGGGATCGCCATGGCGGCCATCGAGAACTGCGTCGGGCTCTGCCACCAGCCGTTCTGGAAGCGTTCGAGCCCCATCATCGCGAGGAGCTGGTTGAGGCCGACGGCCTGCTCACCGACCCCCGGCGAGAGCAGCCAGCGCCACACGACACCTGCCGCGATGAACGAGATCGCCATCGGCAGCAGGTAGACCGAGCGGAAGAAGCCCTCGCCCTTGACGCCCTTCTCGAGCAGCACCGCCCAGAGCAGCCCGAAGAACATCGTTCCGGCCACGAAGACCACGGTGAGCACGAGCAGGTTGAACAGCGCGTGCTGGTACTCGCCGTCGCCGAGCAGTTTCGAGTAGTTCGCGAGGCCGCCCGGATTGAGGACTCGCTTGGTTGCCCGGGTGACCGTCTGATCGAGCGAGGTCGCGACGTTCCGGTAGATCAGCCAGTAGACGAAGATCGCGATGAGGATGATCGAGGGCAGGACGAGAAGGAAACCGGGCAGCCTGTCCTTGGCTCTCTTTCGCATGACCGCTCGTGCGGGGGGGGGGGCCACGGGCGCCGAGGGGTATGCGGAGGTGCGCGCTGAGCGGCATACCCCTCGGTGCTGCCGGGCGTCAGCTGGTGTACTTCTTGGCCGCGGCAGTGAGGTCGGACACCAGGGTGGCGTCGTCGCGCGTGGAGTAGAACTTCGAGATCGCTGTGGAGATGTCGGTGTTCCAGGCCAGGCTCACGGCTGCGCCGTGAGCGATCGAGGAGACGATCTCGTTGGTCTTGAAGGCCTCCATGGCGGACTGCTGGTAGGGCGGGAAGTCCGACGCGGGCACGTCCGTGCGGGCCGGGATCGACCCCTTGGCGAGGTTGAAGGCCTTCTGCCCCTCGGCCGAGCCGACCAGCATGAGCCAGTCCTTGGCGCCGCCCGGGTTCTTGGCGCCCTTGGGCAGGGTGAACGAGTCGGCGAGGAAGTCGAAGACGCCGTCGGTCCCGGGGGTCGGGAAGTAGGTGAAGTCCTCCTTCTCCTTCTTGCCCTTCTCGGTGAACTCGGCGAGGGCCCAGTCACCCATGACGTTGTAGGCGGCCTTGCCGGCGATGACCATGTCGGTCGCGACCGGCCAGTCGTCGCCGTCGGAGGCGGTGTTGGCGTAGGTGAGCAGCTTCTTGTAGTCGGCGACGGCCTGCTTGACCTCGTCCGAGTCCCACGCGGTCGTGCCGTCGAAGAGGCCGCTGTAGCCCTCCGCGCCCAGGTCGGCGATGAGGACGTTCTCGAAGAGCTGGACCTGGGTCCACGTGCCGCTGACCGACAGCGGGGTCGCGACACCGGTGGCCTTGACCTTGTCCATGTCCGCCATCCAGGCGTTGAGGTCCTTGGGGACCTCGTTGATGCCCGCCTTCTTGAGGACGGCGGTGTTGGCCCAGACGACGTTGGCGCGGTGGATGTTGCTCGGGACGGAGTAGATCTTGCCGTCCACCGTGAGCCGGTCGAGCAGCTTCTGCGGGAACACCGAGTCGCCGCCGAGAGCATCGATGACATCGTTGACGGGCTCGATCTGGTCGGCGTCGATGTAGTCGAGCAGCTCGGCGCCGGCGTGGCCCTGGAAGGAGTCGGGTGGCTGGTTGTTCTGCAGGTCGGCCGCGAGCTTGGCCTTGGCGTTGGCGCCGGCGCCACCGGCGACCGCGAGGTTGACGAACGTGTCGTTGGGGTACTTCTCCTTGAAGAGCTTGACGAGCGCGTCGAGGCCCTTCTTCTCCGACCCGGCGGCCCACCAGGTGAAGACACCGACGTCGCCGCCTGCGCCGCCGGCGGTCGTCTCCATGGCCGCGCCGGTCGTCGGCTCGGCGGCGTTGTCGCCCGGCGCGGGCGTGCTCGAGCCGCAGGCGGCCAGGGCAACGGCCACCGCCCCGGCAGTCACCGCTGATGTGATGGTCCTCTTACGCATGTGCTTCCTCCTGTGTGCTTCCCCCGGGTCTGCCGGGGGTCCGGTATCGGGGCTCGAGGCCCCGGATCTCGCGTGAGTTGCCGCCACGACGGGACGGCCAGATGTTAGGCGATGCCGACTGGCGGCATACAGCGAATGACCGTTACTCCTCCTTCGACCCGCACGCGTCCGGCTCGGTGCGGCGTGAGCAGGACGTCGCCCCTGCCGATCAGGAGGGGGCCTGGTCCGTGCTCCGTGTCGATCGTGCCTCGACCGCCGACGACGACGGTCACGCTGAATCCCGCTTCGAGCCGCGCCGGCCCGGTGGCGGTCGACACGACCTGCGCACGGAAGAACCGCGCCGCCTCGTCGGGCAGTGCCGAGGCGACCCCACTGATGTTCGTCCAGCGCCCTCGCAGCCTCCGCAGCCCGTCCTGGTCGAGGGCGCGGGTGTCGACGCTGCCCAGCGCGAGGTCACGGGGAAGGCCGAGGAAGGCATGAGCCTCCTCGAGCCCGAACCGCCGGTGCTCGAGCATCACCGACAGATCGGTCGGCTCCTGCAGCTCGAGGACGAGGACACCCTCGCCGATGGCATGCGGCCGCCCTGCCGGTACGAGGATCGCGTCGCCGGCCGCCACCTCGATCCGGTTGCACGCCGCGAGCAGCCGCTCGTCCTGTGCGGCGACGAGCCCGGCCAGCGCATCGGGTGGGATGTCGTCGCGGAAGCCTAGCCACACGACGGCTCCCGGCTCAGCCATGAGGACGATCCAGGCCTCGGTCTTGCCGTGGTCGCAGTCGAGGTGGGCGGCGGCGAATCGTCGATCCGGGTGACTGTGAACGGGGAGCCGCTCGCCCGCATCGAGCAGCTTGGTGAGGATGCCGGGCTCGGCCCCGTGGGCGCGCAGGTGCTCCTCGCCGAGCCAGCCGACCGGGTCCTGGGCCAGCGCGGTCGGCAGGTCGAGATGATCGCTGAGCAGGCTCACCCCGTCGCCTCCCTCGGCGAAGAGCCGCGTCGTGGACGCGAGCCAGTCCTCGGGACGGAAGCCGTCGAAGTCGTGCGGCAGGTCGAGGCCGCGGAAGGCATAGATCCGCTCACCGCCTCGATAGAAGCGCTGCGGGGTGTTCACCGGGAGCGGAATAGGCCCGGCCGCCTCATGCCGTGATCCCAGTCGGGTCATCGGCCGCGCTCGGTTGCGGACCGGTCGCGGCCACCGGCGTCGCCGGGGCGGCGCCCGCTCGATCCCCGATCGATGAGCCGTGTCATTGCGCTGATTGGAGCAGACCGGCGCTCCGCACCGCAATGGCCGAGACCAAATCGAGTCCAGACCCGCCGTTGCTCACAGGTGAAATGGTCCCAGACCGGACACCCTGTCCCTGCGGCCGCTCTGCGCGAGCCGCTGGGCCTCAGGGCTGGTTCGGGGCGGGAGCGGCGCCCTGTCCACCGCCAGGCGCCGGGGCCTGCTGCTCGGCAGGCGGCTGCTCGGCAGGCGGCTGCTCAGCGGGGGCCTGCTGCTCAGCGGGGGCCTGCTGCTCGGCAGGCGGCTGCTCGGCGGGGGGCTGCTCGTCGGCAGGCGCGTCGGGCTTGTCAGGTGCCTGTCCGGGCGCGTCCTGGTCCGAATCGCTGCCGCCGGGTGCGTTGGGGTCCTGCTTGTCCGTCGCCGGCGCGGGGGCCAGGTCTCCCCTCACGACGGACCCGATCGAGGTGCCGGAGGAGCCCGAGTTGGACACCGGGTGACCCATGAACTCTTCGAGGACCGTGATCCCGCCGAGAGCCAGGACGGACCCGACCGCGACGACGACGGCAATCTGCCGCCAGGGCAGGCGGCGCCGCTTCACGGGGGGCGTCGGGCTCGCGGCCTTGGCGCGGGCCGCGTCATCCCCGGCGTCGGTCTCGGAGGCCGTGGACCCGGTGGCAGATGTCGGGTGAGGGACGCGAATCTGCTGCCCGACCCGTCGCAGCGAATGACTGTAGATCGCCGACCCCGTGGTGAGGATGAGCGAGCCGAGGATAGCTCCGATGACCGTGCCGGCCACCCCGAGGGAGGAGGCCGCGAAGGCGGAGGTCGCCG
>JAKDLQ010000006.1 GCA_030452775.1 Micrococcales bacterium
GGCCACCTTGAGCGTGACCCGGAGCGACCCCTCCCCGGTCCGCTCGACACCTTCGTTGGGGTAGTAGTCGGCGATCCACGCGGCGTCCTGGGTGGCTTCGATGACGACCGTCACATCATCGGCGCTCCCGACGAAGAGATCGTCCTGCTCCCGGCCCTTGGCATCTGGCGGCGGCGTGCCGTCCTCGTCGAGGATGGCGGTGGCCTCGATCCGGTCGAGACGGAAGAGACGCACGTCGGTCGCGAGGTGACACCAGCCTTCGACGTACCACTGCCCGTCGAGATTGAGGATCCGCATGATGTCGACGTCGCGCTCGGTCGTCTCGTCCCTCGTCGGCACGTAGTAGGACAGGTGCACTCGTCGCCTGGCCTCGAAGGCCTCCTTGAGCGGCACCATCGCCGCGTGCTGGCTCCCATCGTCGAGATCGAGTGCGATCCGCCCCGCCGGGTCGACGGCAGCCGCCGCCCGGCGGATCTTGGCCAGGGTGCGCTCGATGACATCGGCATTGACGAGGGTGGAGCCGAGCGCCTGCAGCCCGGCGGTCAAGGTGATCGCCTCGTCCCGGTCCAGACGCATGGGCCTGGCGATGTCATCGGCGTTGGACAGGTAGATGTGCCCGTTGTCCCATGATGCGTCGATGAGCTCGGCATGGGTGTATCCCGGGGTGCCGCACATGAACAGCAGGCCCAGGTCCTCCTCGATCTGCTCGACCGGGACGCCGAACTCCTGTGCGGCCTCCCCGATGGGGACGCCCTGGTGCTGCACCAGCCATGGCACGAGGTCGAGCAGCCGCCCGAGTCGCTGGGTCGCCGTCTCGGTGCGCCGGCGCTGTCGCGTGCTCATCGCGGTCCCCTGTCGTTGTCGCCCGACCGATTGGCCTTCGCCGCACCCGACAACGTGGCCCGGACCGCCCCGACCAGCTCGGGCGGCGCGATCGCCATCGCGTGCGCCCCGAGCGCCGCGATATCGTGCGCAGTGGTGCCCGGACGGTATGGCAGGTGCACCTCGACCCACTGTCCGTCGATCTCGCGGGTGAGCGTGGCCTGCCGGCGCAGGACGTAGCCACTGCCCTGGCGTAGCCGGACCACCGCGACTCCGGCCGGCCCGCTCTCCTGGCTGGCGAGCGACGCCTCGGGGACGTGGCCGGCCGGGACCGAGTAGCCGCCGGGCTTGCCGGCCTTGCGTACCGGACCCTCGAACCGGCCCAGCCGGAAGGCGCGTTCGTCGCTCCGGTCGATGTCGTAGCCGGTGAGGTACCAGCGACCGCGCCAGTGCGTGAGCGCCCAGGGTGCGACGTGCCGGGTGCTGATCTCACCGTTGTTCTTGCGGTAGTCGAACGTGATCGGTTGCAGCCCGCTGACCGCGGCATAGACCGCCTCGAAGGCCGGCTCCCGCGTGCGAATCCGAGGCTCGACACCCGCCGCGCGTGACTCGTCGATCTCGACGCCCGACAGGCGCAGCTTGCGCAGCGCCGCAGAGGTGGTTCCCGAGATGCTCGCGGTCGACCACGCGCGGGCGGCGAGCGCCAGCGCGGCGACCTCGTCGGCCTCGAAGGCGATCTCCGGCAGCGCGGTCTGCGACGAGTCGATGCGGTAGCCGACCTCGTCGTCGAAGAGAACGTCGATGACGGTGGTCGTGACCGGGATGCCCATCTCCCGCAGCTCGTCCTTGTCCCGCTCGAACATCCGGTCGAAGGCCTCGTCGGACGCGGCCTCCGCATAGCCTGGGAGGGCCTCGCGCAGCTTCTGCTTGGGCACCGGCCGCCGAGCCGAGGTGAGGGCGAGGATGAGGTTGAGGAGCCGCTCGGTCTTCTCGGCCGAGGGGGACGCTGGGCTCATCGGGGTCCTTCCTGGGATCGCGGAGCCGGGCAGGCACCAGACGCTACCCGATGAGTAGGGTCGCCCCATGATCCAGTGGCGAAGGGGCGTCATCGTGTCCGTGCGCTCACGCTGGGCGGGCGCGGTGGAGTATGCCGCCCGGCTGGCCTCCGGGGACACTGTCCGGGCGCTCGGCTACGTCGGCATCGTCGGCGACCTGCCGCCGGGAACCTCGGTCCTGCTCAACACGACGGCGCTGGAACGCGGCCGCGGCAGGGGCGGAATCGGTAGCAGCGTCGCCGCGCCCGACGCCCTGCCCGGACGGGTGGGCGACACCAAGCAGGAGTGCGGGCACATCGTCAAAGCACGCTACACGCCGAGTCAGACGATGGTCCTCGGCGTCGACGAGCAGGACAGCGAGCATCACGCCCTGCTCGCCGACGCGGATGACCTCGCTGGGCTGCCGGTCGTCGTCGCCGATCTGCACTCGGCGCTTCCCGCCGTCGTGGCGGGGATCCGCGAGAGGGATCCGGGGATCGTCGTCGCCTACCTCATGACTGACGGCGGCGCCCTGCCCATCGACTTCTCCCGCACCGTGGCCGGGCTGCGCCGGGCCGGCTGGCTCGCTGCCTCGATCACCGTCGGCCAGTCCTTCGGCGGCGATCTCGAGGCGGTCAACGTCCACACCGGACTGCTCGCCGCGGCTCTCGTCGTCCGCGCCGATATCGTCGTCGTCGCCCAAGGGCCGGGCAACCTCGGCACCGGCACCCGGTGGGGCTTCTCCGGCACGTCGGCGGGAGAGGCCGTCAACGCCTCGGGCACGCTCGGCGGCCGCCCCGTCTGCTCGTTGCGCGTGTCGGAGACCGACGCCCGCGAACGGCATCGGGGCGTCTCACACCACAGCACGACGGCATACGGACGGGTGGCGTTGCTCCCTGCCGACCTGCCTGTCCCCGTCCTGGCCGGGGAGTTCGGCGCCCGCGTGCTGGCGCAGGCGCACGAGCTCGCCGCTGCGGCCGGGGGCAGGCTCACGCTGCACGAGATCGCCGTCGACGGGCTCGACGAGGCCCTGCGCGAGGCGCCGGTGACCCTGTCGACGATGGGGCGCGGCTACGACGAGGACCGCGCCGGCTTCCTCAGCGCGGCCGCCGCGGGACGGTTCGCGGCCGGTCTGCTGTCCGCGTGAGCGGGGCCAGGCGGGTCAGTAGGCGTCGAGGATGTCGACGACGAACACGAGTGTGTCGGTCCCCGAGATCTTCGGCTTGCGGCCCTCGGCCCCGTAGCCGTCCTTGGGCGGGATGACGAGCAGGACGCGGCTGCCGACCTTCTGGCCGACGAGGGTCTTGTCCCAGCCCGGGATGACCGCGCCGGCCCCGATGGGGAAGTCGGCGACCTCCCCGCGCTCCCAGGAGGAGTCGAAGACGGAGCCGTCCTTCCACAGCACGCCCTGGTAGTTCGCAGCGAGCGTCTGGCCCTTGCGAACGACCGGGCCGGTCCCCTGGATGAGCGTGACCGCCTTGGTCGTCGTCGGCGCCTTCGTCTTGGGGACGGTGATCTTCGGTTCCTTGCTCGGGCCGTTGGGGAAGGTGACGGTCGGCAGGCCGGCCGGGCTCGGCGCCTGCGTCCCCTCGATCTTGGTGAGACTCGGGTGGATGCCGGCGACGTCGGCGATGACGACGATGGTGTCGGTGCCGGAGATCTTCAGGGCCTCGTTGCCCGCGTCGCCGAATCCCTTGTCCGGCGGGATCGCGAACGCGATGCGAGCGCCCTTCTGCGCCCCGATCAGGCCCTCGGTGAACCCGGCGATAAGGTCCTTGCGGCCGAGCCGGTAGCCCTCCGCGGTGCGGTCCTTGGCGAATCCGTCGTCGACGAGCTTGCCGGTGGTGCCGTTGTAGATCTGCACCCGCACGCGGACCGTGTCGTCCTTGGTCGCAGCGGGTCCCGACCCCTTGGTCAGCACCTTGCGGGTGACGGTCGTCGTGCGGACCGGCGTCGTGGCGAAGGTGACCTTGGGCGCGGTCTTGAGGTCGACGGGCCCGGTCGCCGAGACGACGTCGAGTCCGGCGCCCGTCAGCGACGTAGTCCCACCGGTCGACGTCGCGCCGCCCTCCGGGGTCGAGGCGGAGCCGCACGAGGCGATGAAGGTCAGACCGAGCACGGCAGCAGCAGCGGCGGCGGCACGGGCGGGACGGGAGCGGAGCACAGCAATCCTTCGGAAGTCGGGCAGAACCGGGTCACTGTAACGTTCGATGTTGTGAACCGCCCACAGCCGGGGCACAGGTCCGGTTCACCCGGAGGAGTCAGTGGGGGCGCGGCGTGGTCGATGAGGCGGCGATGAGGTCCATCAAGCGCTCGACCCGCTCGTCCGTGGCCCGGAACGGGTCCTTGCACAGCACGGTGCGCTGAGCCTGGTCGTTGAGCTTGAGGTGGACCCAGTCGACGGTGAAGTCGCGCCCATGCGCCTGCGCCGCCCGGATGAAGTCACCGCGCAGCTTGGCCCGGGTCGTCTGCGGCGGGCGCACCTTGGCCTCGAAGATCTCGACGTCGGTGGCGATCCGGGCCGCCTGGCCGTGCCGCTCCAGCAGGTTGAACAGGCCCCGGCGTCGGTTGATGTCGTGGAAGGCGAGGTCGAGCTGAAGGATCCTCGGGTCGGACAGGCGCAGGTTGTGCTTGGCCCGGTAGCGCTCGATGAGCCGGTGTTTGATGACCCAGTCGATCTCGGTGTCGATGGCGCCGAGATCGCCGCCACCGATCGCATCGAGGGTGCGTCCCCACAGCTCGAGCACCTGCTTGGTCTCGGCCGACGTGCCTCCCTCGCGATCGATGAAGTCGCTGACCTTCTCGAAGTACTCGCGCTGCATGTCGAGCGCCGACAGCTCACGGCCGTTGCCCAGGCGCACCGTGGCCCGGCCGGTCAGGTCGTGGCTCATCGTCCGGATCGCCCGGATCGGGTTCTCCATCGTCAGATCGCGCATGACCGCGCCGGACTCGATGAGGCGCAGCACGAGGTGGGCCGATCCGACCTTGAGGAGGTTCGTCGTCTCGGACATGTTGGAGTCGCCGACGATGACGTGCAGCCTGCGGTACTTCTCCGCGTCGGCGTGCGGCTCATCGCGCGTGTTGATGATCGGGCGCGAGCGGGTCGTGGCCGACGAGACGCCCTCCCAGATGTGGTCCGCTCGTTGGCTCACGGCGTAGGTCGCGCCGTGGGCGGACGCGATGACCTTGCCTGCTCCGCAGATGATCTGGCGGCTGATGAGGAACGGGATGAACATGTCCGACACCCGGGTGAAGTCTCCACCGCGGCCGTAGAGATAGTTCTCGTGGCAGCCATAGGAGTTGCCGGCCGAGTCGGTGTTGTTCTTGAAGACGTAGATCTCTCCCTCGACTCCGTCGTGCCGCAGCCTGGCCTGGGCGTCTTCGACGAGTCCCTCGATGATCCGCTCCCCGGCCTTGTCCTGGATGACGAGCTGGCGCAGCGAGTCGCACTCGGCGGTCGCGTACTCGGGGTGGGAACCCACATCGAGATAGAGGCGCGCCCCGTTGGCGAGGAACACGTTGCTCGAGCGGCCCCATGCCACGACGCGACGAAACAGGTAGCGAGCGACCTCATCGGGGGTGAGACGCCGCTGTCCACGCGTCGTGCACGTGACGCCGTACTCGTTCTCGATCCCGAAGATTCGCCGCTTCATGAACCTACTCTAGGAGGCCATCCTTGCGCCTCGGGCGAACACCCGTTTACCGCACCGCCCCATCATGCTGTCCTGAGACCATGGCCCAGATCCTCGTCCTCGGCGGCACCGCCTGGCTCGGACGTGCCGTGGTGCGTCAGGCGTTGGCTCAGGGGCATGAGGTCACCTGCCTGGCCCGTGGCGACCGCCCTGCTCCCGACGGGGCGCGCCTCGTCGCCGCCGACCGTCACGACGGCACAATCGAGCCGTATGCCGCTCTCCCGGACACGTCGTGGGACCTCGTTATCGACGTGGCCCGGCAACCGGGGCAGGTGCGTGGGGCGCTGGCGGCCCTGTCCGACCGTGCTGCGCACTGGGTCTTCGTCAGCTCGATCTCGGTGTATGCCGACCACTCCCGGCCCGACGCGGACGAATCTGCACCGTTGCTTCCCGCGCTCATCGGCGACGTGGCACAGGCCGAGGAGTACGGCGCGGGAAAGGTGGCATGCGAGCAGGCTGTCATCGGCGCCCGCGGCCCGCATGCCCTCATCGCCCGTCCCGGGCTCATCGCCGGACACGGCGACCCGAGCGATCGCTTCGGCTACTGGCCGGGTCGTTTCGCCCTCGCCGCCGAGCGAGCCGAACCCGTGCTCGTCCCGGACCGCACCGACCGGGCCTGTCAGTGGATCGATGTCCGGGACCTCGCCGCCTGGCTCGTGACGGCCGGGGTCGGTGGCACGACCGGGGTGATGGACGCGGTGGGCCCGGCCACGACGCTCGAGGCGGTCCTCTACGCGGCCATCGCTGCGGCCGGATTCTCCGGTCGGGTGGTGCGCGCCGGCGACGAGGCGCTGCGAGAGGCCGGAGTGGAGGAGTTCATGGGTCCTCGATCACTCCCGTTGTGGCTGAGCGACCCGGCCTGGGCGGGCTTCCTCGACCGCAGTGGCGCCGCGGCCGCAGCCGCAGGTCTGGGGCACCGGCCCCTCACCGAGACCGTCGGCGATGCGCTCGCCTGGGAGCGCGAGCTGGGGCTGGGACGTCCGCGGGCCGGCGCCGGCCTCGACAGGCCCGACGAGCTCGCGCTCATCGCGGCCCTGACCCACTGAGCTGCAAGCCCGCCGCCTGGCGCGACGAACTCCACGAGCACCTTCGTGGTCCTCAAGCACCAGCCTGGTGATCCAGCCGGCAAAGACGCGGAGAGTTAGAGACCGCGCGGATAGGCGCGGCGTGTCGGTGACGTAGCGCAGGCACAAGGCCCGGTAGGAGATGAGGTGTCGAATCTCATCGTCTCCAAAGGCGCTCGACGGTTGCGATATGTCTCGACGCACCCGTTATACCGCCCTCGCCGGCACCGACCGCTCCCGCCGGCCCAAGCCGTCCGTATGCCGCCGCGCAGGGTATCGCCCGGCGGTTGCGATATGTCTCGATGCACCCGTTATACCGCCCTCGCCAGCACACACCGCTCCCGGCGACACAAACCACCCCCGCCGACGGGCCATCCGTATGCCGCCGAGCCGGGTATCGATCGACGGTTGCGGGCTTCGGCAAGCTGCTGGTGTGCACCGAACGACGCACCCGCGTGATCGAGGCCTTCATAGCACTGGCCAACGCGATCATCGTCACCCGACGGCTCGTACGGGCCGCGTGGACGACCCGCCGCTGGGACACCCGGCCCCCGCGAAAACCCTGACGCCTATCCGCGCGATCTCTTGAACCCGGGTCATGGTTACCGATCGCTGACGCGGACGGAACGCGTATCCCAATTTTGCCGCATGGCTGCCCTTGCCCTGGAAAAATGAGGTGAAGCTACGAAGGCAGGGTGGTGAGCCACATGCGGCGGCGATGGTTCCTGGTGGTGGTGGCGCTCTGGGTCATGCTCGTCAGCGGCTGCGGAGCTGCACCGTCGAATGCGGGCGCACCACGACCCGCGACACCTGCCGGGCTGGCTCACGTCACCTCGGCGGGCTCCCCGCACACATCGGCCACCGGCGCGGCGAGCGAAGGGCCGTCGGCCTCGGGCGCGCGCTCGAGCCCCACTCCTCCCCCGGACGGGACCGGCTCCACCGCACCGGCCGCCTTGAGGGAGTTGCTCACCGCCCCGGTGCCGTCCATGTGCGGCCACCCGGCCGGCCGACTCGTCGACGGCGCGCTCCCCGGCATCGCGAGATACCGCGGCTATGTCCACCTCTTCACGGGAACGAAGCCGGATGACCGCGTCGCACCGGTCCGGGTCGATCTCACGGGGGACGGCACCGACATCGCCGCCGTGGCAAGCTGCTCCCAGGGTGGCGTCGCCTGGCCGGAGTGGGTGCTGCTCTACAGCGAGAAGCCCCGGTTGCACCTCATCGGACAGTTCGATCTCGGGAGTATCGCGGCGACGGAGCACGCCACCGTGTCCGGCTTGGTGGTCAGCGGGGACGCGGTGCAGGTGCAGTGGGGCACGACCGACGGATGCTGCACGAACCCTCAGGAGTGGAGCGCGACACTCACGTCGAACGGCAGCAAGGCCACCGTGACCCGGGTGACACAGGTGGGCGGCGCGCCCGGGAGGACCGTTGACGTGCAGTCGATCCCCGGCGGCATCGCCGGCTTCGCGACGCCGTCGGGCAACATCACCTGCATGATCATGGTCGAGGCGAAAGGTCGAGACCCCTCGGTCCGGTGCGACATCCGTGAGTTCACCTGGTCTCTCACCCGGCCCAGCAGTTGTCCGTTGGCCTATGGCCAGACCTTCCTGCTGTCAGAGCGCGCGCGGCTCGGGTGCGTCGGCGACACCGTTGAGGGCGTGGCGGCGCCTGGCACCCCGGAGACCTCATGGCGGGTACGCGGTCTCGACGCCACCATCTCGGTGCCCAGCGGGCGCGCGGTCACGCTGGGCTACGGCTCGGCAATGGAGGCGGGCGACCTTGTCTGCCGGAGCAGGCGCACCGCTCTGACGTGCACCAACGACCGGACCCACGCGTCGTTCACGCTGGCTCGGAACGACTACACGATCACCAACCGGTAGACCCGACAGAGCAAGGGGTCTCGAACGCGGGACGAGCTGGTGACCCTCAACCGCGGACTCACCGGCGCCGCAGGGGCTCCCGTTTCGGACGGACGCGTCGCTCGTAGTTGCCCATGTCGAGGGCGATGATGATCAGTTCTGCTCGCCGGATGTCAAGGATCACGCGGTAGTCGCCCACTCGCAGTCGCCATAGACCCGCGTATGGACCAGATAGGGCCTCGCAGCGTGTCGTGGGATCGTCCAGGTTCTCCAACGCGGTGAGCGTCTTCAACACTCGCCTGGCGACCTGCCGGTCCAGCGTCTTCAACGCTCGGTCGAAGTCACGATCGGTGCGGATGGCCCACGTCATGCAGGCTGGTCAGGCATCGCGTCCAGTTCCTCACGGCTGATGTCCATCTCAGACATCAGATCGTCAATTGGCCGAGTCTCGCGCTGGCCGGCCCGAATCGCCTTCGCGTGGGTGACCAACCCGTAGGCATACTCCAGGTCGTCGACCCCGGCGGTGACCAGCTCTCGCAGGTAGTAGCTCTTCGACCGTCCTGTGGCAGCTGCCAGCCGTGAGAGCCGTTCGTCGACCTCCACCGGGAGACGCAGAGACCGGGGAACCTCTTTCATCGCCACAACAGACCTCCATAACTACATGTAGTCACTACTACGCCAGTCAGCACGTGGCCCACACCGCCACCGCCCCGCTCATCGATCCGCCACCCGACACGTCCCGCGTGCCGAGGTCGGAACCCGGCCGTGCCGGCTGTGGTGCTTCAGCAGTAGCGCGAATCCGAGCGCCGTGGCGCCCCGCTTGCCCTCCAACAGGAGCCGGCCCTCATCGAAGGTCCAGAACTTCACCAGTTCGCCGATGTCGTCCGTCAAGTGCTCGATGCCGAGCAAACATCGCCGTCCCATTGGGGCTGGTGACAGTACCGTTACCGACACCCCGGCAAGGGCGCGCCCATGGACAGTCGTTCACGACCGAGGTGACCGGGCCCCGACTCGTTTGCCACAATGGCTCGTGTGCGCCTTGCCGCGCGCCTCACTCCTCGTGATTGGACTGCCCATGATCGACCGACCGACGTTCAAGCCCTCCCGCCGTGGCTACGACCCTGAGGAGGTCGACGCCTTCATCGGCAACCTCAACCGGACCGTGACGGCCGCGAAGAAGGACGCCTCCGAGCGAAGCGTCGAACTGACCCGGCTCAACGCCACGCTCACCGACCTGCGCTCACAGCTCGGGCAACAGTCCCGGGTCATGGCCGAGATGAAGAAGGCAGCCTCTCCGGCACCGAGGCAGACGTTCGCGGAGATCGGCGAACGGATCGGCCAGATGCTGACGCTCGCTGACGCCGAGGCCGCACAGATGCGAGCCGACGCCCGGGCCGATGCCAATGCCATCCGTGAAAAGGTCGACAAGGACGTTGCCGAGCGGGAGTCCGCGACGAAGGCGATGGCGGAGGAGTCGCGCGCCAAGGCAGAGGAGGAGGCCGTGCGCATCATCGCAGAAGCCACGCGTTCGGCTCGGCAGATCGTGGCCGAGGCGCAGGGGCTTGCCGCGGCACAGCAGCGTGAAGCGGCCGCGGAGTACGAGGCACACCGATCGAGGGCGACGGCCGCGACGGCCGAACTCGAGACTCTGCTGGCCGCACGACGCGACCAGGCGGCCGCTGATTTCACCTCGCGGCGCGAGGCGGCACAGGCGACTCTGAAGGACCTAGCCGCTCAGGCGGACGAGCTCCGCGCCCGGGCCGAGGCCGACGCCCAGGAGATCCGCGACAAGGCCCGGGCGCGTCTCGATGCTGCCCTGGCCGAGGCCGAGCAGGTCGTCTCGGAGGCCCGTGAGCACGCCTCACGGCTGCGGGAGGAGTCCAGCCGCGAACTCGCTGCGGCAACCGCCCAGCGCGACAGCATCACCGGCCAACTGGCCAATGTGCGTCAGATGCTCGGGACGCTCGGGGCCGAGGCTGCCGGCCGGACCGGCGGCGACGACCAGCCGGCCAGCGCTTCCCCTGCGTCGACATCTCCCGACTCCAAGCCATCCTCGGTCCCGAAGCGCGACGGCGCGCCGAAGCGGGGCGATGCGCCCGACTCGGCTGCCTCGACACCCTCGGGGCGCTCGCCAGCATCCGCCAAGCTGGAGCCCACCGACTCGTCCGGCAAGGCCACCCCCGCGGAGCCGGAACCCACCGACTCGTCCGGCAAGGCCACCCCCGCGGAGCCGGAGCCCACCGACTCGTCCGGCAAGGCCGCACCGTCATCCCCGTCCTCGCTGGCCAAGACCAAGCAACTGCCCCTCACCCGCACCTCCCCCGACCGCTGACGCCGCAACACACCGAGTAATCGACAACCCCAGCTGGAAATAACCGGTGGGAGTTGCCTACTGCTCGGTGTGTTGGGGTGCCTCGGTGCTGAGTGGGAGGTCAGACCGGACCGGCCAGGCCGCCCGCGTCCCCGCGTGCGTCCGGTTCGCCGTCCGTCGATGGAGCCGCAGCGTCGTCGGGCTGCCCGCTGAGGACCTCCGGGTGGCCAACGTGTGCTTCGTCGGAGGCCGGTGCGTTCGCCGTCGAGTCCTGCGCGCTCAACAGCCGCTCCAGCAGCGGCCGCACGATCCGGCGGAAGGCTCGTCGAGGCCGCTCCCGATCGAGCACCGCGACCTCGAGCTGGTCGGCGCTGAGCGTTCGCGGATCACCGCCCTCCTCTGGTTTGGCGCTGAGGACCTCAACGGCGATCCGCAGCGCCTCACCCAACGTCAGACCGGGGCGCCAGGCCTGGGTCATCATCTCCTCGGCCCGGTCGCTCGCGCCGCCCATGGCGACGAATCCCTGCTCATCCGCCACGGAGCCGTCGTAGGTGAGCCGGAAGATCTGATCGCTGTCCGGGACGGTACCGACCTCGGCCACGACGATTTCGATCTCGAATGGTTTCGACTCCTGGGTGAAAACGGCGCCGAGCGTCTGGGCGTAGGTGTTGGCGAGGGCCCGGGCCGTGACGTCGGCGCGATCGTAGGAGTAGCCGCGTACGTCGGCGTACCGGATCCCCGCCACCCGCAGACTCTCGAACTCGTTGTATCGGCCAACCGCGGCGAAGCCGATCCGGTCGTAGATCTCCGAAACCTTGTGCAGCGCCCTGGAGGGGTTCTCGGCCACGAAGGCGATGCCCTTGTCATAGCCCAGGACGATGACCGATCGGCCACGAGCAATCCCCTTGCGCGCGAAATCCGCCCGATCCTTCATCATCTGCTCGGGGGGGACGTAGAACGGTATGGTCATCGGGCGCCCCCCGGGTTGCCACGGCGGGCTTCGATGACGGACTCGACAACCGTGCTGAGCGTGTCTTCGGGCACGAAGTGGACCCCGTTGCGGTCGATGACGGCAACCGTGGGCCAGATCTGACGGCCGACGTCGGGGCCGCCGGTAGCGGCGTCGTCGTCGGCCGCATCGTAGAGCGCCTCGACGGCGATCGAGATGGCTCGATCCTCCGCCATCCCCGGTCGCCAGAGCTTCTTCAGCGCACCGCGGGCGAAGAGCGAGCCGGACCCGATGCAGTGGTGACCGGCCTCGGTGTAACAGCCGCCGGTGACGTCGTAGGAGAAGATCCGCCCGACTTCCTCCTCGACGTCGAACCCGGCATAGATCGGTATCATCGTCAGGCCCTGCATGGCCAGGCCGAGGTTGCCGCGGATCATCGAGGCGAGGCGGTTTGCCTTGCCTTCGAGGGACATGATCGCTCCCTCGATCTTCTCGTAGTGCTCGAGCTCGACCTGGTAGAGCCGGACGAGCTCGATAGCGATGCCCGCGGTCCCGGCGATCCCGACTGCGGAGTAGCCGTCGGCTGCGAAGACCTTCTCCATGTCCCGGTTGGCGATGACGTTGCCCATCGTGGCGCGCCGGTCGCCGGCCATGATCGCACCGCCCTCGTGCAGCAGCGCGAGCACCGTCGTGCCGTGGGGTGCATCGATGCTCGCACCCACCGGCAGCGGCCGCCGACCCGGCAACAGCTCCGGCCGGTGGCTTCCGACGAACTCGGCGAAGGATGAGGACCCGGTCGCGAGATAGGCATCATCCAGACGGCGCCATCGCGTGGATGACCCGTCGCTCACTGGCCGCCCTTCTGGACGAAGCCTCGGACGAACTCCTCCGCGTTGGACTCCAGGACGCCGTCGATCTCGTCGAGGACGCTGTCGATGTCGTCGGTGAGGCCCTCTTTGACCGCGGCGCCGGCGGGCGGAGCCGGGGGTGGCTCGGGAGCCTCGGGCGGCTCTCCTTCACGATGCTGTGACCTGGCATGCTCTTGCGCCGGCATGGCTACCTCCCGTGCTGCGGTGATGTCTCTCATACGAGCCTAACCCTTGGGCCAGGCCCGCGACGGCGGCAGGGCGGCATACGGTCACGTGCGGTGACCCTCGTCAGCTCTCGGCCGGCCCGGCCAGCCCGGTGAGCAAAGTCGAGACGTCGGCGCTCTCGTCGATGAGGATCCCTACCTGCTCGCGGGTACCGCGCTCGGGCTCGAGGATGGGGACGCGCTGCAGGCTCGATCGTCCCGGCACCTCGAAGACCACCGAGTCCCAGCTCGCCGAGACCACCGCAGGGGAGAACCGGCTGACGCACCGGCCCCGGAACCACGCGCGGGTGTCCTCGGGCGGCGTGTCGCGGGCCGCCCGGATCTCCTCGGGTGCGACGAGCTCACGTGTCCGGCCCCGGTCGCGGAGCCGATGGACCAGTCCCTTCTCCGGACGGACATCGGCCCACTGAAGGTCGATCGCGGCGATCCGGTGATCGTCCCAGTCGAGTCGGTCGCGGGACCGGTAGCTCTCGAGCAGTTGGAGCTTCGCGACCCAGTCGATGTCCCTCGCGCAGGACATGACGTCGGTGCCGAGCCGGGTCAGGGCCTCGGCCCAGAGGGTCATCACCTGTTCGGTCGCCCCGGGCACCGGGTCGTTGCCGCGGCGATCGAGCCACGCCCTCGCGGCATCGTGATACATCCACTGCACGTCCAGGCCGGTCACGTGGCGCCCGTCGAGGAGTTCGACCGTTGCCTTGAGGCCGGGATCGTGGGAGATGGTCTGCAAGGCTTGCACCGGACGCCGCATCGACCAGTCCTGTGTCAGGTGGCCGGTCTCGATCATCCCGAGCACGAGGGAGGTGGTGCCGAGTTTGAGCAAGGACGCGACGTCGAACTGGTTGGCGTCACCGATGATGACGTGCAGCCGCCGGTAGAGGTCCGCGACGGCGTGCGGCTCGTCGCGTGTGTTGATGATCGGACGTTTGAGCGTCGTCTCCAACCCCACCTCGGCCTCGAAGAAGTCGGCCCGCTGGGAGATCTGGTATCCGGCCACCCGTGAGTCGACGCCGAGCCCGACGCGACCCGCGCCGCAGATGACCTGACGGGTGACGAAGAATGGGATGAGGTGGCGCACGATGTCGGGGAAGGCGGTGCGCCGTGGCATCAGGTAGTTCTCGTGTGTCCCGTAGGACTGCCCCTTGCCGTCCGTGTTGTTCTTGTAGAGGTTGACCGGTCGCTCGCCGGGGCGCTCGGCGAGCAGCCGCACCGATTCGAGGGCCACCGTCTCTCCGGCCCGGTCCCAGATCACGGCGTCGCGTGGCGTCGTCACCTCGGGCGAGCTGTACTCGGGATGGGCGTGATCGACGTAGTAGCGCGCGCCATTGGGCAGCACGACGTTGGCCAGCGTCGGATCCTCGACATCGGTCAGGTGGCTCGCGTCAGCGTCACTGCGGCTCAGGTGCCAACCGCGGGCATCGTGCAGCGGGTCCTCGAAGGCGTAGTCCCAGCTGGTCTGGTTGGACCGGATCCCGAGGGCGGCGGCATAGACGCTGACGACCTGTCCGGACAGGAGCATGGGGTTGGCCATGGGGTCCCCCGGCACCGAGATGCCGTACTCGGTCTCGATCCCCATGATCCGCCGCACCGTCATGCCTCGACCATAACCGCAGGACGCACGCAGCAGTCGGGGAGAGCTGGCGACGGGGGTAGCGACCCCGGGATCGCAACTGCGGAGTCGGACAGGTGGCCGCCGGGCCGATCCACCCAGCACCGGTCAACGTCCACTAGTGTGCGGGGGGACGCGGACGACGAGAGGATCCAGCCCGTGAACGACGTGGTCGTCTTCAGCGGTTCGGCCCACCGTGCTCTGGCCAAGCGGATCTGCAGCCACCTCGGTGTGACCCTCTGCCCCACGGACATCAAGCGTTTCAGCAATGACTGCCTTCAAGCCCAACTGCTGGCCAACTGTCGCCAACGTGATGTCTACATCATCCAGCCATTGGTGCCACCGACGCAGGAGCACCTCATGGAGCTGCTCCTTATGATCGACGCCGCACGCGGCGCTTCGGCGGCGCAGATCACCGCGGTCATGCCGCACTATGCCTACGCTCGATCCGACAAGAAGGACGCCCCGCGGATCTCGCTCGGCGGACGACTCGTGGCGGACATGATCTCGACGGCCGGCGCCCACCGGGTCCTGACCATGGCGCTGCATGCGCCCCAGGTCCACGGCTTCTTCTCCACCACCGTCGATCACCTCACGGCGATCGGTGTCCTCGCTGATCATTTCCGCGACAACGACCTGGCCACCTCCATCGTCGTGAGCCCGGACCTCGGCAACGCCAAGGTGGCAACGCAGTTCGCGCGGCTTCTCGGCCTTCCGGTGGCGGCCGGGTCCAAGAGGCGTCTTGCCGATGACCACGTCGTCATCGACTCGATCGTCGGCGATGTCTCGGGCCGGCGCGCCATCATCCTCGACGATGAGATCGCCACGGGCGGCTCGATGCTCGAGCTGCTCGACCGGCTCAGGGACTCGGGCGCGACGGAGGCGGCCGTGGTGTGCACGCATGGCCTGTTCACCGGCAAGGCGATCGAGCGGCTCCGTGGCCATCCCTTCGTCACCGAGGTCGTGACGACCGACACGGTGCCGCCCCCGACCGCGCACTGGCCCGAGCTCACGGTGCGCTCCATCTCGGAGCTGTTCGCCGAAGCGATCAACCGGATCCACCAGGGGCTCTCGGTCTCGTCTCTCTTCGAGGGCGTGGACCCCACGTATGCGCCGCCTCAGGCACAGTTGCCCTTCGGCGAGCACGAGTGACCCGCGTCGTGCGTATGCTGCACCGCCCGCTCCCGGCCTTCGTGCTGGACCTGGTGCTCGTCCTTGTCTTCGCCACGATCGGTCGGGCGACCCACGAGCACGGACTCACGGTGACCGGGGTGATCGGGACCGCATGGCCCTTCCTCCTCGGAACCGCCATCGGCTGGGGTGGGGTGCGCCTGCTGAGCAAGGCTTGGCCGCTTGAGGTGGGCCCGGGGGTCACGGTCTGGCTTGCCACCGTCGTCTTCGGGATGCTGCTGCGCGGCGTCTCCGGCGGCGGGATCGCGCTGCCCTTCGTCCTCGTCGCAGCCGGCACGTTGGCGCTCCTGCTCGTCGGCTGGCGCGCGCTGCTCACCTGGCGATCCCGTGGTGGCGCGATCCCCTGACCGTATGCCGCTCAGCCCCGTCCCGGCCGGAGGCCACCGTAGTCCGCTCCAACTCGGTTTCGTGATCACGCGGATTGCTCCGGCCGTCAACCCGCTCGGTCAGGCGGGTGTGAGACCGCTCAGTGGCAGCTGAGTTCGTGGGCTCGCAGACGCGCCAGGCGGGCCTGCTACGGGACACCCCGGCTCGGACAACGGGACCCTCTCACCACCGGGACCTGTGGACGCCGGGGCCACTCGATCGTTTGCCTGTGGACGACGAGGCCACTCGACTCAAGGGTGGTCGGCCGGGTCAGCACAGCGGCATACGGACCCTGGGGATGGTGGCGCCACTCGATCGTAGGCCTGTGGACGAGGGGGCCACTCGAAGCGGACAGTGGGGCGTCGGCCGGGTGCGTAGTCGGCCACGGAGTGCGTCTCCCGCGAGACCGAGCAGGACGTGGTGGCCGGATCGGGAGCGACGATCCGCGGTGGGTCACGAAACCCGCGGGTCAGCGCTTCGAGATACTTCAGGTTTGTCATTCAGGTTGTCACAGGTACTGGCCCGTGTTCGCGGTGACGATCGACCGGCCCGGCTCGGTCCCGTCCTTGCCCTTGATGAGCGTGCGGATGTAGACGATCCGCTCCCCCTTCTTGCCACTGATCCGAGCCCAGTCATCAGGGTTCGTCGTGTTGGGCAGGTCCTCGTTCTCCTTGAACTCCTCGACACAACTGGTCAGCACGTGCTCGATCCGAATGCCCTTCTGGCCGGTGCTGAGGAAGTCCTTGATAGCGAGCTTCTTGGCGCGGTCAACGATGTTCTGGATCATGGCGCCGGAGTTGAAGTCCTTGAAGTAGAGGACCTCCTTGTCGCCGCTGGCGTAGGTGACCTCGAGGAAGCGGTTCTCGTCCATCTCGGAGTACATCCGCTCCACCGCGGCCGTGATCATGGCCTCGATCGTCGCGCCGCGGTCGCCGTCGTGGACCGCGAGATCGTGGTCGTTGAGAGGCAAGGTGCTGATGAGGTACTTCGAGAAGATGTCACGAGCACTCTCGGCGTCCGGACGCTCGATCTTGATCTTCGCGTCGAGCCGTCCCGGGCGCAGGATCGCCGGATCGATCATGTCCTCCCGGTTGGAGGCGCCGATGACGATAACGTTGTCGAGTCGCTCGACCCCGTCGATCTCGGCCAGCAGCTGCGGGACGATCGTCGTCTCCACGTCGCTCGACACCCCGGACCCGCGAGTGCGGAACAGGGAGTCCATCTCATCGAAGAAGACCACGACCGGAGTCCCGTCCGAGGCCTTCTCGCGCGCCCGCTGGAAGATGAGCCGGATGTGCCGCTCGGTCTCACCGACGTACTTGTTGAGCAGTTCCGGGCCTTTGATGTTGAGGAAGTAGCTCTTTTCCGAGGCCTGCCCCGTGCGCCGGGCCATCTGGCGCGCAAGCGAGGCTGCCACGGCCTTGGCGATGAGCGTCTTGCCGCACCCGGGGGGGCCATAGAGCAAGACACCCTTGGGCGGCTTGAGCGCATGCTCCTTGAACAGGTCCGGGTGCAGGAAGGGCAGCTCGACGGCGTCCCGGATCTGTTCGATCTGACCTGCCAGTCCCCCGATGTCCTCGTAGGCGACGTCGGGAACCTCTTCGAGGACGAGCTCCTCGACCTCGAGCTTGGGGATGACCTCGAAGACGAAGTTGGACCGGCCGTCGAGTGTGAGCGCGTCACCGACGCGGATCCGCTCTCCGAGCAGCGGGGACGAGAGGCGAGCGACACGCTCCTCGTCGCCGTGGGTGACCACGACGAGGCGGTCGGGGCCGAGCTTGTCCTTGACCGTGACGACCTCGCCGACGCGTTCGTACCCGTGAACCGCGACGATATTGAGCGCCTCGTTGAGCATCACCTCACGGCCGACTCCCAGCGCCTCGCTCTCGACCGAAGGACTCACGGCCACTCGCATCTTGCGGCCGCCGGTGAGGATGTCGACACTGCCGTCCTCGCCGAGGTCGACGATGAGGCCATATGTGCTCGGGGGCTGGGCGAGCCGATCGACCTCCTGCTTGAGCGTGACGATCTGTTCGCGGGCGTCCTTCAGGGTGCGTACGAGGCGATCGTTCTGCGTCGACAAGGTGGACAGGGAGGTCTGCAGGTGGGTCAGCCGGGCCTCCAGCTCCCTGGAACGGTCCGGGGAGCGCCGGGCCGCCGCGCGCAACTGCTCGACCTCGGAACGCAGTGCCTCGGCGTCCATCGCCCCGCCGGCGGCGGGGCCAAGCCCTGGGGTCTCGTCGGACATCACGGGCCTCCTCTCCGTCCGGTGCCACCAAGACACCTTCGATGATTCGAGCCTAACCCCGATGGGTCAGGAGGCGTCGGACGTTCCGGTCGCTGAACGCCGGACGCGCCGGATGGTCTTGTCGGACTTGATGCGTTCGCCCAACGCCTCCGGCGTCCAGGCCTCATCGGGGACGTCGGCAACGGAGACCGATCCCCGGCCGGCTCCGGTGCCGGTGCCGCCTTCGCCCGGGTCGGCGGCCTCGACATCCGAGTAGGCGCCCTTGGCCGGGCGTCTGGTCCGCGCCGGCGCTTGGACGCCGGGGGCCAGGCGCCGCGCTGTGATGAGGAACCCGGTGTGACCGTGCATGCGATGCTGCGGGCGTACTGCGAGGCCCTCGAGGTGCCAGAACCGCACGATCGACTCCCACGCCGTGGGCTCGGTCCAGCCTCCATGCGCCCGGATGCCCTCTGCGACGCGGCTGAGCTGGGTCGTCGTCGCGACGTAGCAGATGAGCACCCCCCCGGGAACGAGCGCCCCTCCGACGGCATCGAGGCACTCCCATGGCGCGAGCATGTCGAGCACCGCGCGGTCGACCGAGCCGGGCCCGACGGATCGGGGCAGGTCCAGGGCGAGATCGCCCACGGTGACCGTCCAGGCGGGGTGCTCCCGTCCGAAGAAGGCACGCCCGTTGCCCTTGGCGATCTCCGCGAAGTCCTCCCGGCGTTCGAAGGACAGCAGGCGTCCCTGTTCGCCGACGGCACGCAAGAGGGACATCGACAGCGCACCGGACCCGACGCCCGCCTCGATGACCGTTGCCCCCGGGAAGATGTCGGCCATCTGCACGATCTGTCCCGCATCCTTGGGGTAGATGACCGCCGCGCCACGCGGCATCGACATGACGTAGTCGCTGAGGAGGGGGCGCAGGGCGAGATACTCGACCTGCGCGGTGTTGGTGACCACGCTGCCGTCAGGGGCACCGATGAGATCGTCGTGTCGTAGGAAGCCGCGATGGGTGTGGAACTCCCGGCCGGGCTCGAGGGTGACGGTGTGCAGACGGCCCTTCGGATCGGTCAACTGCACCCGCTCCCCCACCTCGAGAGCGCCGCGACGGGGTGCCATCGAGGTCGCGGACACGGTCTCGGCCGTCGCGGGGTCGGGAGTCGGGACGGTCATGGGAGCCCAGTCTAGGTGGCGTGCGGGGTCCCTCTGCCGACAGCGCCCGGGGCCCGCCGCTGCACCCGGCGCAGGGCCGATGCCTCCACCTCGTACCGGCTCTGCGGACCGGAGGGTCCACGAAAGAACCGGCGCCGCAGGGCCCCTTGGACGGCAATCTGGTCATCCGGCTTCAGGCGCAGCGCGGCCCGGCGGGTCCGGGCGCTCCAGCAGACGACGTCGATCGTGTCGACCGTCACTCGCCGCCGGTCACCTCCTCGTGACGTCGGCCGGGATGGGCCATCTCGGCGCGGCACGACGACGCGGATCGTCACGATCTGGTCTCCGCTCGGCAGTTCGCGTTCCTCCGCGACAGCGGGCAGGCGGCCCCGCAGCGAGACCTCGTTGACGGGTTCGTCAGGGTCCGTCCCGGGCGCCGCGACGCGGGCCGTGGCCGCCGCGCCTGCCTGCGCCGTTCGTGACTTCGCTGCCCGCGCCTGCGTATCCATCCCCATGGCCATGTCGCGGCTCCCGCCTCTCGTGGACACCGGCTGTTCCGGGGCCCGGCCCCAGCCTGCGGTCACCACGAGCTCGTCGCCAGCCCGGCAGCATCCGGCTGTGGACAGCGCCCATCCGAGTGCCGGGGTGTGGACAGCGCCCATCCGAGTGCCGGGGTGTGGATGGCGCTCATCCGAGTGCCGGGGTGTGGACAGCGGATCAGGTGTGGCCGCGCCGGGCGAGCGCGGCGCCGACGACCTCGTTGACCCGCTCCGCCCGGACCACGCCGCGCAGCCGACGACTCTCCTCGTCGACGAGGACCGCGAGCGACAGCTCCCGCTCACCCATGACGCGGACGACGTCGGTCAGCACGGCCCCCTCACCGAGCGCGATGACCCACGCCGGCGGCTGGGCGAGCACGACGGCCGACACCCGCGCCGCCGCGACCACTTCCGGCGACACCGACGCTGCGGCTTGCCGATCGATGACCCCTACCGGCCATCCCGAGACGTCGGTGGCCACGATGACTGCGGCTCCCGTGGCCCGGACGACATCGATCGCCTGCGCGATCGTCGCCTCCGCGGAGATGAGTGCCGCCGAGTCGAGGACCGGGTCGATGGGCCCGGACGTGACCTCGTAGATGTGACCGGACTGGATCGCCGCGGACGCCCCACGCCAGAGAAACACGCCGATGAGGCCGGCCCAGATGAGCGTGGTCAGGTCGGGCCTCGACCCATGCAGGAGCGGCCACCCGAGCGCCCAGGCGACACCGAGCGCGGCGACCGCACGACCGCTCCAGCCGGCCACCGCAAGTCCGCGGCCTTTGCTCCCGGTGAGCGCCCACACAGCGGAGCTGAGGATCTGACCGCCATCGAGCGGCAGCCCCGGCAGCAGGTTGAACAGGCCCACCAGCAGGTTGGCGAAGGTCACCACCACCGTGAGCAACGACAGTGTCGTCCCCGGCGCGATGCTGCCCTGGAGCAGATACCCGAGGCCGGCCAGGGCGAGGTTGGCCAGCGGTCCCACCACGGCCACGAGGGCGGTCGTTCCGGGGGTGCTACGGGTCGCGTCATAGACGGTGTGACCGCCCCAGACGTCGGCCACGATCCGGTCCACCGGGTGACCGCTCCAGCGTGCCGCGGACGCGTGCGCGGCTTCGTGGACGAGCACGGATACGAGGAGGAGCACGGCATACGCGAGCGCCACGAGGATGCCGTACACCATGCCCGCGGCACGGGCGAGCGGCGGCGCGAACAGCGCGACGATGACGACCGCGACGATCGGCCACGAACGACCGAGGTAGACGGGGGTGCCGGCGAGGCGCCCGATCCGCCAGCCGTGCGCGGACCGGTCCGCGGCGCTCGGCATGGTCATGACGTGACACTATGACACGCCCGTCTGGCTGTGCGGGCTGTGCGGGCTCTGCGTGGGGAGTGCCCGGACCTGCCGCTGTCGGTGTGTCGACATACAGTCGCTGGTATGGCCTTCGCACTGTCCCCGAGCAGAGCATCGGACTTCATGTCCTGTCCGCTGCTCTACCGTTTCCGCGTCATCGACAGGTTGCCGTCTCCACCGACGGCGGCGATGGCCCGCGGGACGCTCGTGCATGCGGTGCTGGAGCGGCTCTTCGATCTGCCCGCGCACGCCCGCACGCTCGAGGCCGCGGTTGCCCTCGTGCCCACAGAATGGGAGCGGCTCGCGACGGATGAGCCGCAGCTGAGCGATCTGCTCGCCGAGCACGACGGACGCACGGACGAGTGGTTCACCGGGGCGGGCGCTCTGCTCGAGACCTGGTTCGGGCTCGAGGATCCGACGCGACTCGAGCCCGCCGAGCGCGAGCTCTATGTCGAGACGGAGGTCGATGGGCTGACCTTGCGCGGCTACGTCGACCGTTTGGACGTCGCTCCCAGCGGCGCCATGAGGGTCGTCGACTACAAGACCGGTCGATCGCCGTCCGAGCGCTTCGAGTCCAAGGCCCTCTTCCAGATGAAGTTCTATGCGCTCGTGCTGTGGAAGCTGCACGGCGAGATCCCCACGCTGCTTCAGCTCGTCTACCTCGGCAACGGCGAGATCGTCCGCTACGCCCCGGACGAGCAGGACCTCCGGGGCGTCGAGCGTAAGGTCAAAGCGCTCTGGGCCGCCATCGAGCGTGCGGCCGAGACGGCAGACTGGCGTCCAAGCCCCAGTCGGCTCTGCGACTGGTGTGAGCACCGGCCCATCTGCCCCGCCTGGGGTGGGACACCACCGCCGCTACCGGCCGATGCCGCGCGGCTCGCCGTGGACCCGAGCCGGGCCGGGCTGGCCGAGCCTGACGACGACTGAGCCCGTATGACTGAGCCCGTATGCCGCTGGGCTGGGTCGCGTGACCCGGCCCAGCGGCATACGCCCGCCTTGTCAGGCTCGTCAGGTGGTGAAGGTGTCGGCCACGGACAGGGCGTCGTCGAGGATGTCCAGGCCCTCGTGGGCCTCTGCCGGTGTCGTGGTGCACGGTGGCACGATGTGGGTGCGGTTGAAGTGCGTGAAGGGCCACAGGCCGCGCTCCTTGCACGCGGCGCCGAACGCGGCCATCGGGGTGGCCGCCTCGCCGGCGGCGTTGTAGGGCACGAGTGGCTCACGGGTGGCCTGGTCCCGGACGAGCTCGAGCGCCCAGAAGACCCCGAGCCCGCGCACCTGCCCGACGCTGGGGTGCTTCTGCGCGAGCTCGCGCAGCCGGGGGCCGATGACCTGCTCGCCGAGCCGGCGCGCGTTGCCGACGATGTCCTCGTCGTGGAAGGCGGTGATCGAGGCGACGGCGGAGGCGCACGCGAGTGGGTGCCCGCTGTAGGTGAGGCCGCCGGGGTAGGGCCGCTCGCGGAACGTCTCGGCGATCGGGTCGCTGATGATGACCCCGCCGAGCGGCACGTAGCCGGAGTTGACGCCCTTGGCGAAGGTGATCAGGTCGGGGATCACGCCCCAGCGGTCCACCGCGAACCACTGCCCGCACCGTCCGAAGCCGGACATCACCTCGTCGGCGATCAGCATGATCCCGTGCTCGTCGCACAGCGCGCGGACGCCCTCGAGGTAGCCGTCGGGCGGGACGAGGATGCCGTTGGTGCCCACCACCGTCTCGAGGATGATCGCCGCGACGGTGTGCCCGCCTTCGACCATGAGGGTGTCACGCAGGTGAGACAGCGCCCGCTCGCACTCCTGCTCGGCGTTCTCGGAGTGGAAGGCCGAGCGGTAGGGGTAGGGGCCCCAGAAGTGCACGATGCCGGCCTGGCCAGGCTCAGAAGGCCACCGGCGCGGGTCTCCGGTCAAGGTGATCGCCCCGCCGGTCGCGCCGTGGTAGCTGCGATACATCGCCAGCACCTTGTGCCGGCCGGTGTGCAGGCGCGCCATCCGCATGGCGTTCTCGTTGGCCTCGGCCCCGCCGCTGGTGAAGAAGACCCGATCGAGCCCGGCCGGTGAGACCTCGGCGATGAGACGGGCTGCCTCGCCGCGTGCGTCGTTGGCAACGGCCGGGGCGATCGTCGCCAGCCGGGCTGCCTGGGCCTGGATCGCGGCGATGACCTTGGGGTGCTGGTGACCGATGTTGAGGTTGACGAGCTGCGAGCTGAAGTCGAGGTAGCGCTTGCCGGCGTAGTCCCAGAAGT
>JAKDLQ010000129.1 GCA_030452775.1 Micrococcales bacterium
TTTCGCTCGGGGGTTCCTCCGGCGGTGCTGGCCACCGCGATGGCAACGGCGACGGCCGCAGCGACAGCGGGGGCCTGAGAGGCGACCGAGCCGATCGTCGCAACCAGACCCGATGGCTCTACCGGTGGCGTCGGCGCAGCCGGTGCGCCACTTGCCGCTCCACCGGATGCGGCGTCGCCACCGGACGAGGTAGCGCCGCCGGATGAGGTGGCGCTGCCGGACACGGTGCTGCCACCGGGCAGGGTGCCGGCACCGGAGGAGACACCTTCGGCCGACGCGGCCCCGGCACCTTTAGAGGTGTTGGCGGCGGCCGCGACCCCAGCTGCCACACCGGCACCGGCCGCGACACCCGCGGCCGCAGCGCCACCGGCACCACCACCAGCGCCACCAGCGCCGCCGACACCACCGGTCTGGCCCGTCGTTGATCCCGCGGAGGCCCCCCCGGCCGAGCCCTGTGTCCCGTCGGCGGCTTGGCTCCCTTGCGAGGAGGTGAGACTCACGAGTGCGCCGCCGGTGAGGAAGCCGGGGGAACTCACTCCGGCCAGGAAGATGATCGGTGCCAGCAGGACCGGGAAGCGCTCGTCGATGACGCGCAGGTCGGCGGCCAGCGTCGCCGCGTGGCTGCATGCGGCCACGTGGCTGGCGACCCGCTCGTTCTGGCGCTTCGGCAGCCGGCCCTGCACGTGCGCGCCGAGGTGCTCGATGGTCCAGCGGCACTCGGCGCTGTCTGCCGCCTCGATGCCCCGACCGGCATACGCATCGAGGTAGCGGGAGCGCAAGGCAACCCGGGCCCTCGAGGCCGCAGCGCTGACGGTGTTCGGGCTCATCCCGAGCGTTGGAGCGATGACCCGAGGGGCTGCCCCCTCGACCGTGGAGTGCCACAGCAGGCGCTGGTCCCGCTCGGACAGTCCCCGGAATGCCGTCCGGACCAGGTCGGCATCGATGACGTCGGCATCGAAGTCCTCGATGACCGGAGCAGTCAGGCCCTCGAGGTCCTCCTCCGGCGCCGGGACGACCTTGAGATCGCGGCGGGCCCCGTCGACAGCGACCGTCTTGACGGCAGAGAGGAAGTACGAGCGGAAGTTGTGAGTCGGGCCTTGACCCTGCTGGATCAGCCCGAAGACCCGGGCCGATGCCTCGGACACGACGTCCTCGGCGGCAGCCCGGCCGCGGAAGCGATGGGCCACGGCATAGGCGGACGGCAGCTGCCGGCGCCACAACTCGGCGTAGGCCTCGGCCGAGCCGTCTCGCGCTTGACCCAGCAGGTACTCGTCAGCAGCCGACGACCACGCGTCGCTCGACCACAGGGTCGTATCGACTGACATCGCGCTCCTCCGGACCGGACAACACCTACCAGTGTGTCAAGCAACCGGGGGGCGTGTCGACTTAACGCGTTATGCGAGATCGCCCTTCCGGATGGTCCCCCCACGAAACCACCCGAAAGGGCGAGCGCCGGCGACGCACGCCCGTCGGACATCCACACCCCTGACTCGCGGATGTCCGATCGGGCATCGTCAGTGGTAAGACGTGGAGGGTGACGGATCGTGACGACCTTTTCGGAGAATCTTCAACTTCTCGGAAATCTCTCCCGAGTCCCTGTCGGATCGCCGGGTCAGGTGGGGGTCAGGTGGCAGCGGCGCGGGCGACGGCGAAGGTCCGTGCGAAGGGGAAGAGCACCCCGAAGGCTCGCCGCGGATAGGCCTTCTCCAGCTCCCGCTCGTAGTCGCCGAGGAACGCCTCCCGTTCCTCGGCTCCCGTCAGCACGCCGAGGACCGGCCGGAGGCCGGTGCCGCGGACCCATTCGAGCACGGGGTGGCGCCCCTGCGGATCCGCGTCAAGCACGTGGAGGTACGTCGTGGCCCAGACGTCCACGGTGGGCGTGACCTCGAGGAGGAGCGCCGCATACGCCTCGGGATCAGCGACGGTCGCCGCTCGATCGAGTCCCGGCCACAGTTCGCCCGCCCGGGGATGACGCGCGGCCACCTCGCGCATCAGCCGATGTGACGGCGCCGCGAAGTTGGCCGGCACCTGCATCGCGAAGGTGCCACCCGGCGCGAGCCTCTCGATCCACGCGGGGATGAGGCGCCGATGCGTCGGCACCCACTGCAGCGCCGCGTTGCTCACGATGACCTCGACCGGCTCACCCGCGGCGACGGCGTCCCAGTCCTCGATCCGGGCCTGGACCCACTCGATCCGGCTGTCCGAGTCGAGTGCGCGGGCACGCTCGAGCATCTCCGCAGAGCTGTCGACACCGATGATGCGTGCCCCGGGCCAGCGCCCGGCCAGGCTCCGGGTCAGCCCACCCGGTCCACATCCGAGATCGACGACGAGGCGCGGCGAGTCGTTCGGCACCCGGGCCATCAGGTCGTGGAACGGGCGCCCCCGCTCGTCGCCGAAGCGGCCGTACTGGCCCGGATCCCAGGCTGCGTCCTCGGTGCGTCCGCCCATGATCCCGCCATTCTGTCGATGTCACGGCTCCTGGCCGAGACTAGGGTCGGACGACGGTGCTGTCATGAGTCGGCCCGACCGTGAGCGCTCCTTCGGGACCTGCCGGCCACCGGCCGGGCCCGGCTCGCGATGCTCTTGCGCCACTGGAGTCTCCCGGCGGCTGACCGATCGCCTGAGGTTCACTCGGCGAGCTCGGCCGTCTCCAGCCATTCGTGCTCGACCTGCTCGCGCTCCGTGATGAGCTCCGCCAGCGACGCGGTGAGTTCGGCCAGCGCAGCGGGATCTGTTGCCTGCCGGGCCATCTCGTCATGCAGCCGTGCCTCGCGCTCGCCCAGCCGGCTCAGCTGGCGCTCGAGGCGCGCCATCGCCTTGCGTGCCTCACGCTGCTGCGCCGGGGTGACGTTCGGGGCCACCGACTCCACCGCAGGAGAAGCCGGCCGTATGCCGCTGGGCTCGCTCTGCGGCATACGGCTGCGTTGGAGTGGGGAGTCCTGACGCAACCGCAGGTACTGCTCGACGCCGCCCGGTAGGTCGCGCACCCGGCCGTCGCCGAGGAGGGCGAGCTGATGATCGGCGACCCGTTCGAGCAGGTAGCGGTCGTGGGAGACGACGACGAGGGTGCCCGCCCATCCGTCGAGGACGTCCTCGAGGGAGGCCAGGGTCTCGATGTCCAGGTCGTTGGTCGGCTCGTCGAGCAGCAGGACGTTGGGCTCCGTGAGCAGCAGGCGGGTCAGCTGCAGCCGACGGCGCTCGCCGCCGCTGAGGTCGCCGACCCGCGAACGCTGCCGGCCACCGGGGAATCCCAGTCTCGTCGCGAGCTGGCTGGCGCTGATCTCCTTGCCGCCCAGGGAGGTCCACTGCTTGACCTCTTCGATGGCCTCGATCACGCGCCACGTCTCGTAGCGGCCGAGCTCCGCCACTTCCTGGGTCAGGTGCGCGATCGCAACGGTCTTGCCGACCTTGCGGCGTCCGCTCGCCAGCGCCACCTCGCCGCCGAGGACGCCGAGCAGCGTCGACTTGCCGGAGCCGTTGACCCCGATGATCCCGACCCGCTCTCCCGGCGCGAGGCGCAGCGTCACCCGGTCGAGGATGGTGCGGTCCCCGAGCACGACGGTGACCTCCTCGAGATCGAGGACATCCTTGCCGAGACGCCGGGCGGCGAACGAGGCCAGCTCCACGGAGTCGCGCGCGGGAGGCTCGTCGGCGATGAGCTCGTTGGCCGCGTCGATCCGGAACTTGGGCTTGCTCGTGCGAGCGGGCGGCCCGCGCCGGAGCCAGGCCAGCTCCTTGCGCATGAGGTTGGCTCGCCGATCGGCGAGCACACCGGCGAGGCGGTCGCGCTCGGCTTTGGCGAGGACATAGGCCGCGTAGCCACCCTCATAGGCGCTCACGGTGCCGCCGCCGACCTCCCACGTGCGGGTCGCGTAGGCGTCGAGGAACCACCGGTCATGCGTGACGGCGACCGTGGCATTGCCGGGCCGGGGGCGGGTAGCCGCGAGGTGGTGGGCCAGCCAGGCGATGCCCTCGACGTCGAGATGGTTGGTCGGCTCGTCGAGCAACAGCAGCTCCGGGTCGTCCACCAGGAGGCGGGCGAGGGCGAGACGGCGGCGCTCACCTCCGGATTTCGGCCCGACCAGGGTGTCGAGGCCGCCCATCGCCTCGCCGTCGAGGCCGCCGAGCAGCCCAGCGAGGACGTCGCGGATGCGGGGGTCGCCGGCCCAGGCGTGCTCCGCCCTGTCCCCGAGGACCGCCGCCCGGACAGTCTGCGCCGGGTCGAGCGTGTCCTGCTGCGCGAGCATCCCGATGCGTATGCCGTCCACGCCGCCCTGCTTGGAGACGCGCCCCTCGTCGGGCTCCTGCAGTCCGGCGATGACGCGCAGCAGGGTCGACTTGCCCCCGCCATTGGCCCCGACGACGCCGATGCGTTCGCCCGTAAGGACCCCGATCGACAGGTCGTCGAGGACACGGGTGGTGCCGAGGACGAGCGAGACACGCTCGAGGGAGACGAGGTTGGCCATCGGTGCCTTCCGGGGGTAATTCCTGTGACTCGATGTATCTGCGCGCCGCATACGACGCGCAGATACATCGAATCGCGGTCGAGGGTCAGTCGGGGCGCGGGACCGCGACGACCTGCGCTCCGTGGACCGGGCCCTTGGCTCGGCGTAGGTCACGGCTGAGGTCGGAGGCCGCCAGCGAGACGGACAGGTCCAGGGCCGCCTCGCGGCTGTCGGTGACGAACGCGACCGTCGGTCCCGAACCCGACACGACAGCGCCGAGCGCCCCGAACTCGACACCCGCATCGCGAAGCTCGCGCAGCCCAGGGCGCAGGGAGAACACAGCCGGCTCGAGATCGTTGTGCAGGGCAGCACCGAGCGCCTTGGGGTCGCCGGCGCGCAGGGCGGTCATCAGCTGCGCCCCGACCTGGGGGGCCGGGGCATCGTCCCGTAGCCGGTCGCACTCGGCATAGACGCTCGGCGTGGACAGACCGGTGTCACTGATCGCGAAGACCCAGTGCACCCGGCCGCGCGCGAGCGCCGGGGCCAGTTGCTCCCCGCGTCCCGTGCCGATGGCAGTGCCTCCGAGGAGGGGGAAGGGAGCGTCGCTGCCGAGCTCCGCAGCGAGCAGAAGCAGGTCCTCACGCTCGAGGCCCAGCCCCCAGAGCTGGTCGCAGGCGAGCAGTGTGGCAGCCGCGTCGGCCGAACCGCCGGCCATCCCCCCGGCGACCGGGATGTCCTTGTCGATGCGCACCGACAGCGCCTCCGTGATCTGGAAGCGATCGGCGAGGAGACGGGCCGCGCGCAGCGCGAGGTTGCTGTCGTCGGTGGGGATGAGGGCGGCATACGATCCCGACGGGACAACCTGCCAGTCGTCCCACCGCGCCACCGATACCTCGTCGTAGAGGGACACGGCCTGCAGGACCGTCGCGAGGTCGTGGTAGCCGTCCGGCCGGCGCGGCCCGACCCGCAGATCGAGGTTGACCTTGGCCGGGACGCGCACGGTCACCGCCTCGGGCGGTGTCACGGCCATAGTCCCCATACCGACACCCTATGAGTGCCTGGTAGCCGCCGCGGTCGGCGGCTCGGCCCGGGCTTCGGCGATCCGGGCAAAGCCAGCGATGTCGAGCTGCTCGCCCCGGGTCATCGGGTCGATTCCCGCCGCCCGGAGCGCCGCCTCGGCGGCCTGCGCCGATCCGGCCCACGGCGCCAACGCCCGGCGCAGGGCCTTGCGCCGTTGCCCGAACGCAGCATCGATGCACCGGAAGACCTCCTCACGAGAGGCGGCAGTCGGCGGAGGATCGCGCCGCACGAGCGACACGAGCCCGGAGTCGACCTGTGGCGCGGGCCAGAAGACCGTGCGCCCGACCCGGCCGGCCAGCTCGACGTGGCAGTACCACGCCGCCTTGAGGCTCGGGACACCATAGACCTTGCTGCCGGGAGGCGCGGCGAGCCGCTCGGCGACCTCGAGCTGCACCATGACGAGCGCCCGCGTGATCGTCGGGAAGCGCTCGAGGAAGGAGAGCACGACCGGCACCGAGATGTTGTAGGGCAGGTTGGCCACGAGAGCGGTCGGTCTCGGCTTCGGCAGGGTGGTCACGGTGAGGGCATCGGCGGCGACGACCCGCAGCTTGTGCAGGTGCTCCGGCTGATACGCCGCGACCGTCGCCTCGAGCGCCCCGGCAAGACGCGAGTCGACCTCGACCGCGGTGACGTGCCCGACGACCGGCAGCAGCGCCAGGGTCAGCGAGCCCAGTCCGGGCCCCACCTCGACGACGCAGTCATCCGGTCCGACCTGAGCGAGGCGCACGATCTTGCGCACGGTGTTCTGGTCGATGACGAAGTTCTGGCCCCACTGCTTGGTCGGGCGCAGCTCGAGCCGCTCCGCGAGCTCCCGCACCTGAGCCGGCCCGAGGAGCGCCGGGTCGGGTGCCGAGGTCATCCCCTCACTCTATGCAGCCAGCCCAAGATGAAGGTATGCCGCTGAATGAGGACGACCGCAGGGTGACCGTGCCGGGCGATCGTCACCCGGCCGTGGGTGCGCTCAACCAAGGCTAATCCCCGGGCATATAGGGCCGGGGGGGGTTGAGGGCGCAG
>JAKDLQ010000130.1 GCA_030452775.1 Micrococcales bacterium
TGCCGCGGTGGCCGTACTTCAGCTTGTAGGTGCCGAAGCCGAGAGCCCGGCCGAGCAGTTGGTTGCCGAAACAGATGCCGAAGAAGGGGATCCGGGCATCGAGGATCGCACGCAGGAGCTCCACCTCGTGCTCCGCGGTCGCCGGGTCGCCGGGGCCGTTGGAGAAGAAGACCCCGTCGGGCCCGGCACCCGCGCCGATAGTCATGACGTCCTCGAAGCTGGATGACGCCGGGAGCACCTGCACCTCGATCCCGCGATCGGCCATCAGCTGCGGGGTCGTCGCCTTGATGCCGAGGTCGATGGCGGCGACGGTGAATCGCTTGGCACCGACCGGCGAGACGACATACGGCTCCCGGGTGCTCACCTCGCGGGCGAGTGCGGCGCCGACCATCCGCGGAGCCTGTCTGACGGCCTCCAGGAGGTCCGCCTCGGACCGCTGCGCGAGTGCCGCTCCGCTGAAGATGCCCACCCGCATCGCCCCCCGCTCGCGCAGGTGTCTCGTCAGGGCGCGGGTGTCGATCTCGCAGACACCCACGACCTGCTGGTCGCGCAGCTCGTCCTCGAGGTCACCGGTGGCGCGCCAGTTGGATGCCCGGATCGCCGGGTCGCGCACGACGAAGCCGGCGACCCAGATCCGGGACGACTCGTCGTCCTCGGCGTTGATACCGGTGTTGCCGATGTGCGGCGCCGTCATGACGACGACCTGACGATGGTAGCTCGGGTCCGTCAGAGTCTCCTGATAGCCGGTCATGCCGGTCGCGAAGACCGCCTCCCCGACGGTCTCGCCGATCGCACCGTAGGAGGAGCCGCGGAAGGTGCGGCCGTCCTCGAGGACGAGGTGGGCCGGCTCGCGGCGCCGGCGGATGGCCGTGGGGCTCACTGGGCGTACTCCGTTGCGTGATCGGTGTCGATGGTGTGAGAGACCCGGCCCCGGTACATCGTCGTGTGGACGGCGCCGCGCATGGTGCGTCCGTGCCAGGGGTTGTTGCGGGACCTGCTGCGGCTCGCGGCCGCGTCGACGGTGATCGTGCGGTCCGGGTCGACGAGCGTGATGTTGGCGGGGCTGCCTGGTGCGAGCGACGCACCCTGACCCGTGAGGCCACCGATCCGGGCCGGCCGGCTCGACATGATCCGGGCCACGTCGGCCCAGTCGAGGCGACCGGATGCCACCATGACGTCGCTGACGACCGAGAGCGCCGTCTCGAGGCCGAGCATCCCGAAGGCCGCGTCGAGGAACGAGTGTTCCTTGTCGTGGCGAGCGTGCGGTGCATGATCGGTGGCCACGATGTCGATCGTCCCGTCCGCCAGGGCGGCGCGTAGCGCCTCGACGTCTTCCGCCGGGCGTAGCGGCGGATTGACCTTGTATACCGGGTCGTATTCCGCGAGCAGGTCGGTGGTGAGGACCAGGTGGTGCGGCGTCACCTCGGCCGTGACCGCGATCCCTTGCGCCTTGGCCCACCGCAGCACCTCGACGGTGCCGGCGCTCGACACGTGGGCAACGTGCACTCGGGAGCCGGTGTGGCGCGCGAGCATGACGTCGCGGGCGACGATCGACTCCTCGGCGATGCTCGGCCAGCCCGGTAGCCCCAGGCGTCCGGAGACCTCGCCCTCGTGGCAGCAGGCCGAGGCGTCGGCGAGACGTGGGTCCTGGGCGTGCTGCGAGATGACACCGCCGAAGGGCCTGATGTACTCGAGCGCCCGGCGCATGATGCGGGCGTCGTGGATGCAATGGCCGTCGTCGGAGAAGACCCGCACCTTCGCCCGGGACCGGGCCATGAGCCCGAGCTCGGCGAGGCGCTCCCCCGCGAGTCCACTCGTGACCGCCCCGACCGGGACCACCTCGGTGAGGCCGCAGGCCCGTCCGAGGTCGAGGATCCACTCCGCCGCCTCCGCAGTGTCGGTGACTGGGCTCGTGTTGGCCATGGCGAACACCGCCGTGTAGCCACCCGACGCGGCCGCAGCCGACCCGGTCGCGATCGTCTCGGCGTCCTCGCGGCCCGGCTCACGCAGGTGCACATGCAGGTCGACGAGTCCGGGCAGCGCCACGAGGCCGTCCGCGTCGATATGCCGATCCGCAGCGGTGCCGCCGAGCGATCCGACCTCGGCGATGACACCGTCCTGCACGAGCAGGTCACCGGTCGCGTCGCCGAGCAGACGGGCCCCGGAGATCAGCGTTCGGGTCATCAGGCAGCCCCTGGCGCGGCGGGGCGAGTGGACCCCGCGTCCTCGCCGGCGAGGAGGTGATAGAGGACCGCCATCCGTACGGCGACCCCGGCAGAGACCTGCTCGAGGACCACCGACTGCGGCGCGTCGGCGGCATCGGCCGCGATCTCCAGCCCGCGGTTCATCGGCCCGGGATGCAGGACGAGCACGTCTGCGTTGCGGGCCACGAGCCGATCGAGCCGGTCCCGGGTCAGCCCGTAGCCGACCGTGTACTCACGGGCCGTGGGGAAGTACCCGCCGCTCATCCGCTCGCGCTGGACCCTGAGCATCATCACCGCATCGACGGGGTCCCCGCCGGCGAGCACGGTGTCGAGGTCCCAGCTCGTCTCGAAGCCGTCCGTCTCGCTCCAGGCGTCGATGCCACTGGGCATCAACGTGGGCGGCGCGACCACGGTGACCCTGGCACCGAGCGCCGCGAGGGTGATGACGTTGCTCCGGAAGACCCGTGAATGGGTGAGGTCGCCGACGATGACGACATGCTTGCCATCGAGCTCGCCGATCCGGGTCCGCAACGTGTAGGCGTCGAGCAGGGCCTGGGTCGGGTGCTCGTGCATCCCGTCGCCGGCGTTGATGACGCTGCACCGGACCCATTGGGAGACCTGCCGGCAGGCCCCCGATGCCCCGTGCCGAATGACGAGCGCGTCGACGGCCATCGCGCTGACGGTCATCGCCGTGTCGCGCAGGCTCTCTCCCTTGGACGTCGAACTGCCCTTGGCGGAGAGGTTGATCGTGTCGGCCGACAGCCACTTGCCCGCGATCTCGAACGATGACCGGGTGCGGGTGGAGTCCTCGAAGAAGAAGTTGACGATCGTCCGCCCGCGCAGGGTCGGCACCTTCTTGACATCGCGTCGCTGCAGGTCGTGCATGGATTCGGCGGTCGCGAGGATGCCTTCGATGTCGGTCCTGCTCAAGTCCGCCGAGGAGATGAGGTGGCGGCTCACCGGCCCGCTCCCCCGCTGATCCGGACCGCGTCGACCCCGTCGATTTCGCTGACGCGGACGTCGACCCGCTCGTCTCGCGAGGTGGGGAGGTTCTTGCCGACGTGGTCGGCCCGGATCGGCAGGTCCCGATGTCCGCGGTCGACGAGGACCGCGAGGCGGACCGCCCGGGGCCGGCCCAGCTCCGAGAGCGCGTCGAGAGCCGCCCGGATGGTCCGTCCGGAGTAGAGCACGTCGTCGACCAGGACCACCACCTGGCCGTCGATGCCCTTGTCGGGAATGCGTGTCCGGTAGGCGACGCGCATCGGGTTGTGGCGCAGGTCGTCGCGATACAGCGTGATGTCCAGCTCGCCCACCTCGATCTCGCGGCCCTCGACGGAGGCGATCACGGCGGCGAGCCGGTGCGCCAGGGGGACGCCGCGTGTCGGGATGCCGAGCAGGACCAGATCGTCGCTGCCCTTGTTGCGCTCGAGGATCTCGTGCCCGATGCGCCGCAGCGCCCGGGAGATGTCGCCCGCGCTCATGACGTCACGCGCGTCGTCGGGGGTGGGCGGACTGGGAGCCGGTGCACTCAGGTCAGGGCAGGTCACAGCCGCTGGACCTCCTTCCCCGCCTCACTGGACGGTGGTTAAAGGATGTCGATCGCAGCGAGTGTACCGGACCCTGGAGGGTGCCCCCTACGCGATCCACGCCTGTCCACACGGCCGGGCGTCACCACTCCATCAGCGCGGCGGCGAGGGTGCCACCCAGCTCGAAGGCCGCCTCTCGCACGCCCTGGTCCAACCGGCCGGTGACGAGCAGCGGAGTCGCAGAGCGTTTCCAGCGCAGCGCTCCCGCGATCGACTCGATCGCGCGCTTGGCCCCTTCCGGGTCGTTGTCCCCGTGGATCCAGTACCCGAACGGGAGGCCGTGCTTCGCATCGAGCGTCGGGTAGTAGATCGTGTCGAAGAAGTGCTTGAGCGCCCCGGACATGTAGCCGATGTTCGCGGGGGTCCCGAGCAGCACGCCGTCGGCCGCCAGCAGGTCGCTCGCCGTCGCCGACAAGGCCGGGTGCACGTCGACGTCGACGCCCTCGACGCCCTCGGCGCGGGTGCCCTCGAGCACCGCCTCGAGCAGCTCCTGCATGGCGGGCGAGGGCGTGTGGTGGACGACGAGCAGGCGTGCGGTCACCACGCCAACATAGCCGTATGCCGCTTCGCCCGGTCCTGGCCCCCGCACCGACTCGTGCACAGCAGTGACGATCGCGCCTTGCCCGTGGGTCTACCGTTTCGGGCATGGACCAGCGACTCAACTTCATCACCCTCGCAGTGGCCGATCCGTCGGCATCGCGGCGGTTCTACGCCGAAGGCCTCGGTTGGGAGCCGGCGTTCGAGGCCGAGGGCGAGGTCGTCTTCTTCCGGATGGCCCCGACGCTCGTCCTGTCACTCTGGCAGTCCGACGCCTTCGAGGCAGAGGCCGGCCGCCTGTCCCGCGAGCCGGGCACGGCCCCCGTCACGCTCTCGCAGAATGTGCCGACCCGCGAGCAGGTCGATGCGGTGCTCGCCGAGGCGGTCGCGGCCGGAGCCCGCCTCCTCGAGCCGGCCGCGGAGCGGGACTGGGGCGGGCGCTCGGGGTACTTCGCGGATCCGGACGGCTACCGGTGGGAGGTGGCCCACAACCCGGGTCCGATCGGCGAGCAGATCATGCGCGAGGCCGGTTTGCTGTCGTGACCCGCGGGTCGCATGGGCGCGAGTCGCCGTTCAGACGATGGTGGACTTGACCTCCGCGATCCGCCCGAGCAGACCGTTGATGAAGGTTGGCGACTCGTCCGTCGACAGATCGCTCGCGAGCGCGACGGCTTCGGAGATCGCGACCGGGTCCGGGACCTCGTCGTTCCACAGCACCTCCCAGGCGCCGAGGCGCAGAATGGCTCGATCCACAGCAGGCATCCGTTCGAGCGTCCAGCCCTGGCTGTAGTCGGAGAGGACGGCGTTGATGTCGCTCCACTTGTCGAGAACCCCGAGCACGAGCTGCGCCGTGTAGGGGTTGTTGCCGGCGCGGGAGGTCGGGTCGTCCAGGCGCTCTTCGAGGAGCATCGCGACGTTGACGTCGCGCTGATCGGCCTCGAAGAGGATGTCGAGGGCCCGCGTCCGGGCCTTGGTCCGAGCGGCCAAAGGGGGGTCCTGCCTCAGCTGCCCACGCGGCCGAGGTACGACCCGTCGCGGGTGTCGACCTTGACCTTGGCGCCGGTCTCGAGGAAAAGCGGGACTTGGACCTGCGCGCCGGTTTCCAGGGTGGCCGGCTTGGTGCCGCCGGTCGAGCGGTCGCCCTGCAGTCCGGGGTCCGTGTGGGTGATCTCGAGGACGACCGAAGCGGGCAGCTCGACGTAGAGCGGGGTGCCCTCGTGCGTGGCGACGATGACGTCCTGGTTCTCGAGGAGGTAGCTGGCGGCGTCGCCCACCGTCGTGTCGGCGACGGGGATCTGCTCGTAGGTGTCGGAGTCCATGAAGACGAAATCGGCGCCGTCCTTGTAGAGGTACTGCATCGTCCGCTTGTCGACGTTGCTCGTCTCGACCTTGACGCCCGCGTTGAACGTCTTGTCCACCGTCTTGCCGGAGAGGACGTTCTTGAGCTTGGTGCGAACGAACGCCGGGCCCTTGCCGGGTTTGACGTGCTGGAACCCCACGACGGACCACAGCTGTCCATCGATGTTGAGCACCATGCCGTTCTTCAGGTCGTTGGTCGAAGCCATGGGCGAACCACTCTCGTATGCGGGATGCGTGCCCTTCGTGGGCATGCCGAGTCCGGGTCGATTGCGTCGGACGGACGTGCCGGGCAAGTCTAGCTGCGCTTCGGCGCCGCCATGATGCCGCGGCGTCGCCATGATGCGGATAGTGGCCAGTTGGCCTACGCCTTGTCCTTCTCGAGCGTCCCGATCGTCGTGCCGGCCGTGTCCTCAACCGTCATGGTCGTGCCGTCGATGGATGCGGACGCGGCCTTCGACAGCCAGGTGTCCACGCCTGTACACATCATCTTGGTGGTGCCGACGATGGTCAGTGTCACGGCATCGCCATCCTGCTTCCAGCCGCCGATGAGACGGTTACACCCGTCGGACCCGCTCAGGGTGCCGTCTTTGGCGAGCGTGAGGTTCGGCTGTCCCTGGACCTCGGAACCCCATGAGCCCACCGGACTCGCGCGTGCAGACGGGGAGTCCGTCCCGCATCCAGCAGGGATGAGCACCAGAGCTGTCGCCGCCACTATTCCTGCGATTCTCAGCCTGCCCAGACGCATGACGTCCATTCCTCGAATCGCCATCCAATCCACGAGGGACAGCGCTTTCCCGACCCTAACGCAAAGCCGCGGCTATACGCGTGCTTCAT
>JAKDLQ010000131.1 GCA_030452775.1 Micrococcales bacterium
ATCGCCTGCCGAATCCACCACGTCGCATAGGTCGAGAACTTGTAGCCCTTCGTGTAGTCGAACTTCTCGACCGCGCGGATCAGGCCGAGGTTGCCCTCCTGGATGAGATCGAGAAAGAGCATGCCGCGACCCGTGTAGCGCTTCGCCAGCGATACGACGAGGCGCAGGTTCGCCTCGAGGAGGTGGTTCTTGGCCTTCTTGCCATCCTGGGCTATCCACCAGAGCTCGCGCTTGAGCTTCATGTCGACCTTGCCCGCGCTGGCCAGCTTCTCCTCCGCGAAGAGCCCTGCCTCGATCCGCTTCGCCAGGTCGACCTCCTGCTCGGCGTTGAGCAGTGCCACCTTGCCGATCTGCTTGAGGTAGTCCTTGACCGGGTCTGCTGTGGCACCGGCGGTGACGACCTGCTGGGCCGGCGCATCGTCCTCGTCGTCGTCGCGGATGACGAATCCGGACTCCTCCGTCGCCGTCTCGGGCTCTGTGCGCGCGCGGGTCTGCTCCTTGGTGCCATCGACGTCCTCATCGCCGGCGGAGTCCTCCTCGTCGCCAGTCGCGACAGCTGCCACCTCGAGGTCCTTGTCCCCGAGCTTCGTCGTCGCCGTTGTGCGCTTCCTGGCGGCGGCCTTCTTGGCGACGGCCTTCTTGGCAGGTGTGCCGGTACGGGTCCCGGACTCGGCAGCAGCCGCCCTGACCTGGGCATTGGTCGTGGCCTTCTTGACGGCCTGCTTGCTCGCGGTGCTCTTTCTGGCCGCCGCCCTCTTCGTTGCCGGCTTCGCTGCCGTCTTCGCTGTCTTCGCTGTCGTCTTCCTCGTAGCCGTCGCGGGCTTCTTGGCCTGCGCGGCGCCAGACTTCTTCGCCGGTGCCGTCTTCGCGGCCGGCAACCTTGCCGCCGTTGGCGCCTTCGTGGCGGGTGCTGCCTTGGCGGCCGCCTTCTTCGACGTCGCCGTAGCGGCGGTGCTCTTGACGGCGGCGCTCTTGTTCGTGGCGGCCACGGTGCCTCCCTTGGTCCCGTTCTGGGTGTTCGTTGCGGTGCTGCTGCGGCTCGTCGCGGATGTCTCGCCGACGAGGGTCTCGATGTCGTGTTCGCCGAGCCCGGTCACGATGGACTCATCGGGCGCGCCCGGGTGTGCCTCTCCCGACGTCGCGGACTTGTCCCATCCCGTATTGCTTCCCCGGCGCGGTCGCTGACGAGCCAGCTCATGACCTCACAATGATGGAACGCCGTGGACAGGGCGGACGTTCCGGTGGCTGGGGCCTTCGGCACGCTTGCGGTCGCCTTTCGTCGGGCGGGTTTCAGTCGTGGACGTGCTGCTCCGGGAGGGCATGCATCATCACAAGGAACAGGAGTTGGTGACTCGCGCCGGAAGAACGTGGGCTGTTGGAGTCGGCCCCTGTGCCGAACCCTCGCTCGCCCTCTTGCGATCCGGTTCTACAGACAGTATAAAGGCCATCCGACGTCGCGCGAAACACGCACCGCCGGAAGACGCTCGTCCCGCCCGGCTCCTGCGCGGCCAACCCGGCGCCCTTCGAGGTGGCGGGTTGCCCTCACTCGGCCTTGACCGCGAGCACAGGACAGCTGGCGTCGAGCAGGATGCGCTGGGCGTTGGAGCCGAGGAAGAGCTTGCCGACGGGGCTGCGCCGCCGCAGCCCGATGACGATGAAGTCGGCCGAGACCTCCGCGGCGACCGCGATGAGGTCATCGGCCGGATCGTTGCCGCGGACCAGCTGACGCACCTCGTGCTCGATGCCCCGCTCGTCGAGGACCTCCTCGACGCGGCGCAGCTCGGCCTCGAAGCGCATCGCCTCATCCGCGTCGAAGTCTCTTCCGCCGCGATGCGAACTGACGACGACCAGCTTGGCCTGACGCAGGACGCATTCCTCGGCAGCTCGTTTGAGGGCCGCACGTCCTTCCTTGGTGGCGACGTATCCGACGACAATGGCCACGTGACGGACCTCCTGTGATGATGGCGTGAACCCGGTGATGCGAAACTACCGGATCATCCGTGGCTGCGTCGGCGTGGGCAGCGCGGAGCCCGGACGACCATCCAGGATCGGCAGGGATCGGCTGGGCGATGCGTCGAGGTGGCTCACTCGGTCGCTGGCGACGCCAGGGCGGCGCGGATGATCGCCCCCACCTGGTCCTCCTCGATGAGGAAGCCGTCATGTCCGAAGTCGGACTGGATCTCGACTCGAGCGGCGTGCGGCAGGAGAGCGGCGAGCTCGTCGGACAGCCGCGGCGGATAGAGCCGGTCGGTGTCGACGGACACCACCGTGCACCTGGCACTCACCCGGGCCAGGGCGGCTTCGAGTCCCCCTCGACCGCGGCCCACGTCGTGCGAGTTCATCGCCTCGCTGAGGACGATGTAGGAGTTGGCATCGAACCGTCTCGCCAGTTTGCCGGCATGATGGTCCAGGTAGCTCTCCACCGCGAATCGTCCGCGGCCCGTGGGTCGCTCCGGGTCCTCACCGTGCTGAGCGTCGCGACCGAATCGGGCGCCCAAGTCGGCCTCGGTGCGATAGGTGAGATGCGCGATCCGCCTGGCGATCCCGAGCCCACTCTCCGGAGCGCGGCCCGACCCGTAGTAGTCCCCACCGGCGAAGTCCGGGTCGTTGCGGATCGCGAGCAGCTGCGGCTGGCACCAGGCGATCTGGTCTGCGGAGGCATATCCGGTGCTGGCGAGGACGATGCACCGCTTGACACGTTCGGGGTAGCTGACCGCCCATTCGATCGCGCGCATCCCCCCCATCGAGCCGCCGACGACGGCGGCGATCGTGGTGATGCCGAGCTCGGCGAGAAGGGCTGCTTCGGCCTCGACCTGATCACGGATCGTAGTGACCGGGAACCGGCTGCCCCACGGCAGGCCATCGGGAGCGTCGCTCGCCGGCCCCGTCGTGCCCTGGCAACCGCCGAGGACGTTGCTGGAGATGACGAACCAGTCGTCGTCGATCGGGCGGCCGGGACCGATCAGGGAGTTCCACCATCCGGGTGAGGCGTGGCCCTCGGCTGCCGGTCCGACGACGTGGCTGTCCCCGGTGAGGGCATGTTCGACGAGGATGGCGTTGTCTCTCGCCGCATTGAGCGTGCCCCACGTCTCGTAGGCGACGGTGACATCGGGCAGCACGCCGCCACGCTCCAGCGCAAGGTCGCCGATCCGAGCGAACTGGCGGTGTCCGACCGGGTCACCCTCACGCCAGGCATTGGTCGAGGGGCCATCGTCAGGCCTGATGTGCTGCTCGATCATCGGTGCTCGAGCCGCGGGCAACTCCGGGCCCGAGGCTGCCCCGTTCACTCCCAGACCATCTGTCCCGCCTGTCGGCGTCACCCCCGAGGCCGTCTCCGACGTCGTTCGTGACGTCGTTCGTGACGTCGACTGGGTCTCGGCTCGGGCCACCGAGCGCGTCAGTGCTCGGTTGTCGAAAGTGAGTGTCATGGAGGCGTCTCCTCGGCTCGCGCTTGCCACACCAGTCCGAATGCGGCCAGGTCGTCACCCGGAGCACCCCACCGCAGAGGAGGGTTGCCGACCAGCGAGCCGGGGCTTGTCACTGGTACTCATGACCTGGGCTCAGGATACCCAACGAGCCCGACGACACCCCATCCCGGTCCCACACCTCGGACTCCGGTGTCCGCGCAACGCGGGTCAAGACTTGCGTTTGGGCCGAACGATCGCCGAGCCTCGCGAGCACCTGAGGCCAACGGCCGCCCGCCTCGTCATGCGGAACGAGGCTCAAACCTGATGCCGTGTTCGACGACCTGCCGAAGCAAATGGCAGAGGCGATGGTCGGGTTCGACCTCGAGGGCCCTGTCGAGCGCGGCCGAAGCGCGTGCCCCGTCTCCATGGGCCCACGCGTGGGCGGCGGCGATGGACAGGACCGGGGCGGCATGCGGGTCGGGCGCACGGCGACACAACAGCCCGAGCCGTCCCTGCACCATGTCTCGCTCGTCGACACCGAACCAGGCGGCGGCGTCCGCGGCGTCGACCTCGGGCCCGCCCCGCACGTCGCAGTGTTCTGCGAGCGCACGGACGACACTCGGCGGGAGATGGTCGAGGGACAGCGTCGTCGGGCTGAGCCAGGCGATGAGCGCGTCCCTGACGTGGACGTCACGGGGCCCACCCAGCAGGGCCGGCAGGTGTTGCCCAGGCAGGTCGGTGTCGAAGTCTCCACGCAGCAGTCGAGCCCAGGCTGCGAAGGAAGCGTGGCGCAACTCCTCGCGATCCGACCAGCCGAGGATTGGCGGTGTCCTGCGGTGGCGCGTGGCCTGGTCGAGATCCTCGGCGAACGCGTCGATGGCCTCGATCACCTCGTGAGCGGGAGGATCGGTGCCGGCGAACAGACCCTCCAAGGCCTCCCGGCCGGGCAGCACGGCCCGGCCCAGTGCCACGTAGCCCGCGACCGCGGGCACGTCGACACGGTCGGGCATCGCCGTCCCCTCGATCGGGCAGGTGCCGCACGCGTCGGTGCAGTACCAGCGGCCCGCACGCACGACGAGCCGATCGCGGCGAGCGACTCCTATCGCGACGAGCCCGGTGGTGAGCGCGTCGACGAGCGGCCTGGACTCCCCAGGCTCATCCTCGAACCCGACGAGGAGCACCGAGGTGGGCGCCTCGCGGCCCAGCACCTCGAGCACCTGCGCTGCGGCCCTCGCCGCGAGCTCTCGGGGTTGGGCGTCGAGGCGCGCGACCATGCCGAGGCGCGTGTCGTGGAGGCACAGGATGACGACGCTTCGGCTGGGCATGAAGCCCAGTTGGTAGGGAATGATGGTCAGCAACTCGGCTGGTCCTGATACGGATAACGTCTGCATGAGCAGAGCCTGGCGTCCGCGCTGCGCCCGCCGACAGTGCGTTGAGCGAGCCTGTGAACACCCCGGATCCGCGCCGTCCCCTGTGGACGGTCATCCAGACGGGCAACAGGACGGTCATCCAGACGGGCAGCAGGGCGGCGGAACCGGTCAGCGTTCGAGCCGCTTGCGCACGGACTCGAGGACGTAGGTGGTGGTCGCCTCGCGCACCGCGCCCGTGGCACTCCCGGCTGCTGCCCTGGCGCTGGTGGATACCCGTCGGCTCGTTGCCGCGGCCCCCGTTTCGAGCCGCCCCGGTGATCCAGTGGTCACCGCCTCGGAGTCGACGGAGATGGCAGACTGCGTCCCTGCGCGCATCCCCACCCGCGCCTCCCACCCGGTGGGCGCAACGGGGCGAATCCCTTGCCCCTGTTCCCAGGCGAGGAAGCGGTCGGTCTCCTCGATGAACACGCGCAGCGCCCACGAGATGACGATCGCGTCGTCGGTCAAACCGATGATCGGCAGGAACGCTTCGGGCAGCAGGTCGAGCGGAGACGCGACGTAGACGACCGCCGCTGCGACCATCCCGAGACGTCGCCGCGTGATGCCGACGTAGGTCCCCGTCAGCGTGGCTCGCACCAGCCGTGGCACCGCGTGCGCCCGCTCCACGAGCCCGGGCGCCCCGGGCCGGGTGGAGGCCCGGACGACCGAGGCCGCCGTGGCGACCACCTTGATGCGTGAGAGCCTCCTCATGTCCGCATCAACGCGCCCCCGTCTCGGAGGGTTCCACGGGCATCTCCCGCCCCGACGCCGTCACCGGCGTCCTCAGGACACAAATGGCGACACCGGCGGGAACTCCTGGCTTGCCGTCTCTGCGATCTTGCCCAGTAGGTAGACATCCACTCCACCGCCGACAAGGCCACCGACGAGAGGGACCCCGCGGCCGAGCCTGGCGAAGGTGCCGCGACCGACGCGTCCGAGCAACTGGAACGCGACCGCCTTGTTGAGCACCATGAGCGCCGGCGCCGGCAGCCGATCGGAGGCCAGGGCCGTGAGTTTGCCCCCGGCCAGTTGCACTCCGGTCTTCGCCAGCAGGTCATTGCTGTCCGCTCCGGAGAGGGTGAGCAGGACGGCCGAGCGGATCTCCGGCGCGTCGATGTCGTAGCCGCGCAGCTTCGCTGTCGCCGCCGTCATGCGGGTGGCCAGCACGTAGAACTCGAGGACGTTGGCCGGCAGCGCCACCGGCATGGCGAAGAATCCGCCGAGCCCGGTGACGAAACCGCCGAGCGCACCGACCTGTCGATGGTTGCGCTGGACCAGCTTGATCGCCTGCTCGGCCTTGCCGCCCGCCTCCTCGAGGGCCGCATCCGCGACCGCGGCGGCGGAGTCGAACGGCCCTTTCCCATCGATCCCGACGTCGAGGAGCCGCTCCACGAATCGGGTCGCCGCGCCGGTCAGACCTCCCGGTCTCGCTCCCATCGGGACCCGGCTCAAGGCACCGTCGGCACCGGCCGGCGCGTCGGTCACCCGCGTCGCGGCCCGGCCGGACGTCTCACGCGCCTCGTCCTTACCCCAGCCGAAGATGCGCACTCAGCGTCCCCTCTCGTCGGTCGGCACCGGCCAGTGGCCGGCCCATGCCACCGTACGACGGATACGCCGCCTCCGACAGTTGAACGAGCCGGTGACCTGGTGACGAGCCGGCCGTCCGCTCACATCATGGGCATGGGCGTCATCT
>JAKDLQ010000132.1 GCA_030452775.1 Micrococcales bacterium
GCCCGGGAGCCGACTCGCGCAGCCACTCGGCGCCCGTCCCCCACGCGAGGGCCTCGACGAGATGGCCGGCACGGCGGCATACGAGATGGAGGGTCCCTGGCCCCAACGGGGTCTGGGCGGACCGCACGAAGCTCTCCCCGGCGCCCCACCGGCAGGTCGGATCTCCAGGGCCGCGCTGGAAGGCCGCGAGCTGGGGGCGCAGGCGGATCGGACGGTCCGCCTCCCACACTCGGGTCTGGGCTTCGGGCATGGGCACAGTCTCACCTACATTCGGCGTAGCCTTGAGACCGCCACCGTCCGGCGACCAAGGAGCGAGGATCCATGACCTGCGAGACACGCCACGAGATGGCCCGCGACACGCCGGAGCATCGGCAACCGAGGGCTGCCTGACATGGGCGCGCCCGGCGACTACGTCCCCTCCCCAACGTCGTGGGTACGCAGCCAGGTCGAGACGATCGAGGCGACCGGCACGACCGACTCCGTGCACATCCAGGGTCGGCCCGTCGTCCTGATGACGATGCGGGGAGCGCGTTCCGGGGCGGTGCGCAAGGTTCCGGTCATGCGGATCGAGCGAGACGGGGCCTGGGCGGCGGTCGCCAGCCAGGGCGGGAGGCCGCAGCACCCCCGGTGGTACTACAACCTCAAGGCACACCCCGAAATCGACCTGCAGGTCGGCACGGAGACCTTCCGGGTCCGGGCGCGCGAGCTCGGCGCCGACGAGCGAGCGCAGTGGTGGCCGGTCTGCGTGGCGGCCTTTCCGCCCTACGCCGACTATCAGGACAAGACCGACCGCGTCATTCCCGTGTTCGCGCTCGAGCGGTACTGAGCCGCTGAGCCGTCACCGACCGGCACTGACCGGTCACTGACCCCGGGGGCGCTGCGACCCGGGCTCGACCGGCCCATCCCCCTGCCGACCTGCACCCTCGGAGACGAGGTGGTGCGCGCGTGCGTAGGCCCAGCCCCCGAGTGCAGCCAGCACATCGACGATGGTGACGATGAAGCGAGAGACGATCGCCACGGCCGCAGCCGCCGATACCGGGATGGCCGTCGAGAGGATGAGCGTGAGCAGACCCTCGCGCGCCCCGAGCCCCGCGGGCAGCACGATGGTGAGCATCCCCAGGGCCACGGACAGCGCGTACCCGGTGACGGCCGCCGCGGTCAGGTCCGGATGCGGGGCCTCGCCCGCCACGGCCCGGGCCAGCAGCAGGGTGTGCACGCCGAAGCAGAGCCAGACGGCCACGAAGATCCCGACGGACAGCAGCACCGCCCGGACCGACAGATCCTGCTCGAGCGGCGCACGGCGCAGCAGCCGCAGCAACAGGGCGATGATCCGGTTGAGCAGCGCCGGGACGAGCAGGACGATGACGAGCGGCACGGCGAGTGCCAGCCACCAGCCGAGCTGCTCGCCCGAGCCACGCAACAGGAAGGAGGCGGCCGGAAGGCCGACGACCAGCCCGGTCAGCAACGCGAATCCGAGAGCCAGCAGCCCTGCCACCGCCGTTCGCCGGCGGGGCACCTTGAGGTGGCTGGCGATGTCTGCCTGGACCACGACCGACCACAGCGAGCCGGGCAGGTACTTGCCGAGCTGTCCGACGAAGTAGACGCCGGATGCCGGGGCCAGGTGCAGTGGTGAGCCGAGATCCGCCAGGATGACCCGCCACCCGAGCATCGTGAGGAAGGTCCCGAGTGCTGCGGCGAGGCTCGCGAGGGCGAACGCCGGCCAGGATATCTCGCGCAGGTGAGCCGAGACGTCTGTCCAGTTGCGAGCCACCGCGTAGACGACCGCGGCGAGCGTGAGCGTGGCGATGACGATACGCGTCACGGTGAGGGCTCGGGACCGGATCACCTCAGCTCCCGCTCGCGATCAGCCGGACGAGGCCGTATGCCGCTGTGCCGCGTCGGGCGCGCCCGCGCGGTTCTCCGCGCCACTCGGCAGAGCTCGCGGGTCGCAGCGCTGGGGTCGCCGTACGCGGCGTTGGGGCGGTGGGCGGTCATCGTGCTCCGACTGTAGTGGGAGACCTCCAGGCAGCTGTCCAAGCAGATGTCGAGCGGGAGTCGACCGGAAGTTGGGGGGCGGACCGCGTGGCAGACGGACATTTCCCCTGCGGCTCGGCTTACTCTTGGGGATGATGGAGACCGACGACGCGTGGCTGGTGATGCCGCTCTACAACGAAGCTGAGGTCATCGGCGGCGTCGTTTCGTCGGCGCGCGCCTCCTTCCGCAAAGTCATCTGTGTCGATGACGGCTCCAGCGATGATTCCGCCGCCATCGCCGAGGATGCCGGCGCCGTCGTCGTGCGCCATCCGATCAACCTCGGGCAAGGCGCGGCCCTCCAGACCGGGTTCGACTACGCCCTCCAGGACCCCCAGATGGTCTACCTCGTGACCTTCGACGCGGACGGCCAGCATCAGGTCAACGACGTCGTCGCGATGCTCGCCCGGATCCGCCGTGGGGATGTCGAGGTCGTGTTCGGGTCGCGCTTCCTCGACGATCGCAGCCGGCCCTCGGCACTCAAGCGGGCGGTCCTGCGGATGGCGGTCGCCTACACCAACCTCACGACCGGCACGCGGCTCACCGATGCCCACAACGGGCTGCGCGTGCTGCACCGCTCGGTGGTCGAGCGGCTCGACATCACCCAGAACCGGATGGCCCACGCCTCCGAGATCGTCGCGCAGATCGGCGCGATGCGCTTCGATGACCGTCCGGTCCGCTACGTCGAGGAGCCGGTGCACGTCCTCTACACCGACTACACACGGGCCAAGGGCCAGTCGCTGTGGAACACGGTCAACATCCTCGCGGAGCTGATCTGGCGATGAAGCAGCTCACGATCCAGCTCCTGCTCATCGCGGGAACGCTCGCCATCTCGTGGCGGCTGCTGATGGGCTACGGGCAGAAGGCTCAGGCGGTGCGCCGGCTCGGCCTCGTCGCCTTCGCGGCCTTCGCGATCTGGTCGATCCTCGACCCCACCGTGTGGACCCGACTCGCAAGGATGGTTGGCGTGGATCGTGGGGCCGACCTCATCCTCTACGGTCTCGTGGTCGCCTTCTTCGGTTTCGTCGTGACGAGCTTCCGGCGATTTCGCGACATGGAGATCCGCTACACGCGGCTCGCGCGACGCCTCGCGCTGCGCGAGACCCCGTCCCCGACAGAACACCCGACCCTGCTGGCCCGTGGCAGCACCGACGCTGCCGCCACCACCCCTACGGACCCCGAGAGCTGAGTATCCCGGACAAGCCCAGTCAGACATCCCCCCCGGGGCAGGACGACGACGTGTACGTCGTCGACACCCGCAAGCGACGCTCTCCGTCGGCCACGGCAGGCGATGGCGACCGCGGGGACAACAGTGCTCGGCGTGGCGGCGAGGGCGCTCGCGGTGGGGGCGCCAGCGCGCCCAGGGCCCCGGGCAGGACCGGGCGCAACGGGGTGCGCAAGGGCCGAGTGGCCCTGCTCGTCGCAGCGGCGCTCGTCATTGCCTGGATCATCTTCCTCATCTGGGTGCCGGTCGCGGCATGGCGGGCCGTCCCCCGCGTCGACAACGTCCCGGACGGGCCGCGTCCGGCCGATACCCACGGATACAACTATCTCCTCGTCGGCTCGGACAGTCGGGAAGGGCTGACGAAGAAGCAGATCAAGGAGTACGCAACCGGCAACGCGGAGGGCACCCGCACCGACACGATCATGCTCGTGCACGTCCCCGGCAGCGGCGGCAAGCCGGTACTCGTCTCGATCCCGCGTGACTCCTATGTCCCGATCTCCGGCCACGGCAGCAACAAGATCAATGCCGCCTTCTCGCTGGGCGGTCCGAAGCTGCTCACCGAGACGGTCGAGCAGGCCACCGGGATCCGGCTGGACGGCTATGTCGAGATCGGCTTCGGCGGGTTCGCCTCGATGGTCGACTCGGTCGGAGGGGTGCGGATCTGCGTGCCACGTGACATGAAGGACAAGAAGGCCGGGATCGACCTCAAGAAGGGCTGCCAGATCCTCAATGGCGGGGACGCGCTCGGCTACGTACGGTCGCGCTACGAGGACCCCCTCGGCGATATCGGGCGGGCCAACCGTCAGCGCGAGTTCCTCGGAGCGCTGCTCAAGCAGGCTGCGAACCCGGCTACCGTCCTGTTGCCGTGGCGCTACAAGTCCTTCGCCGACGCCGCCTCCCGAGGGCTCGCCGTCGGTGAGGACACCTCCTTCCGCGACGCCATCCGGGTGCTCCAGGCGATGCGTGCCGTCAGCAACGACCAGGGGCTCTCCCTCAGTGTCCCGACCTCGGATCTCGCCTACCAGACCGGCAATGCCGGGCTGGCAGTCAAGTGGGACACCGAGAGGGCCAACGCCCTCTTCAGGGCCCTGAAGGACGACGAGCCACTGACGACAGCGCCACCGGGGAGCAGCCCGACCGAGCCGTCGGGGGCAGGCCCATGACCGTCCGGCTGCCGTGGGACCTGCTCGCCGTCATCCATTCAGCAGATCCGGGACGCCCGCGCCTGACGTGGTACGACGACGAGCCCGGCCCGACGAATGGCGAGCGGATCGAGTTGTCGGCCCGGGTCCTCATCAACTGGGTGAGCAAGGCCGGCAACCTCCTCCAGGACGACCTGGCCGCCGAGCCGGACACGCGGGTGTGGCTCGACCTGCCGACCCACTGGCGGGCGATCTACTGGGCCCTGGCCACATGGGCGGTCGGTGCCACGGTGGTCCTCACCGACGGCGTTCGGGCGGGGCACGGTGCGGATGCCGATGTCGTGGTGACCTCTGACCCCGCGACCGCGGCCGCGGCTCGCGGCGACGCGGTGCTTGTATCGCTCCCTGCCCTGGCACGTAGCCACCCGGATGCCTCCGCCGCGGGGGCGATCGACGAGGCGCGGGAGCTCTCGACGCACGGCGACGAGTTCTCGCCTTTCGTCGAGCCTGAGTCCGAGAGCATCGCGCTCGTCGTGGGCGATGCCGAGACGCCGTACGCCGATCTTGTGGTGGCCCGTCCAGACTGGGGGAGCGCCCCGCGCGTCGCGCTGAGCGGTGCCCTTGACGATACGCTCGTCGCGGCCCTGTCGGCGTGGGCTCTGGACGGGTCGGTGATCCTCTCCCGAGGCACGGATGCAGCGCCGCCGGACCGTCTGCGGTCCGAGGGCGTCACGCTCAACCTTCAGGAGCCCTGAAGGCGTCACCGAGCACATGCCGAAGAGTTGCTTCTTGTGTTGTCTCGTGTCCGCAGGCCGGATCGCTATCAAGCCTCTTTCTCCAGATCTGTTGGCCCGGCAAGAGCGCGCATCTCGTGCTCCCACACGTCGAGGATCACGCCGAGATCGAATCGGGATGACCGCTCGTGGGCTCGCACGCCCATCGCTTCTCGGACGCCCTCGTCGGACATGAGGCATCGCAGGCTGTCGACCAGCGCGACGAGATGGTTCTTCGGTACGAGCACACCGTCGTCACAATTCGCGATCAGCGCCCGCACCCCAGGTGAGGAGTCGAATGACACCGTGGGGACGCCCGCACGCCCGGCCTCGGCGATGGTCAAGGGCAACCCCTCGTGCTGGCTCGACATCACATGGATCTTGGCCCTGCGCAGGGCACCTTCGGGGTCAGCGGTGATGCCTTCGAGTGTTGCCGAACCGGCGATCCCGAGTCGGTCGATGAGGGATGCCAGCGAGTCGCGCGATGCGCCCTCACCATAGAGCCGCAACCGCCAGTCCGGGAAGTCCGGGGCGAGTGCGGCCCAGGCACGCAACACCCAATCGAGAGACTTCTCCCTGTCGTAGCGGCCGAGTGAGACCACCTCGTTGTGCCGATGGACCGAGGTTTCCCTTCCCGGTGGAAGCGGATTGAATACCCAACCGGTGTTATTGAGCTGGTCCAATCGCCGGAACTGCTCGGCGTCCTCTGCGGTCAATGCCAGCATTCGATCTGAGTCGGCATACCACCGGCGCAGTCTGCGGATCGAACCACTCAAAACTGAACCCTGGCGAGATCCATGATATTGGGTGATCACATAGGGGCTGTCGATGAGGCCACACTCGAGCCCGGCGGGTATCAGGTGCTCCATGGCGTAGATCTGGGTGCAGATGACGAGTGTCTCAGGACCCCACTCAGCGACGATCGGGCGTAGCCGATCGATGGCGTCGTGACGTAGGGAGTCCCAGCGCCGGCGGCTTGCCGCCTTCTTGGGGTTGAGCCGGTGCAGCCCTGACAGCCGCTGCCAGGCCGGAGGCTCGATATCGTAGATCGTCCGAACCCGGATACGGGGGTCGCGACCGAAATTGACCCGGACTGCCTTCGGCGTCGGCTTCATGCCGATGATCTCCACGGCATAGCCCCGGTCCAGGAACCCATGTGCCAAGGTATCCATGAAGGCCGAGACTCCACCGAGTCGCGAGTGCTCGTTACCGATGAGGACGATCCGGTCGATCGCCGCCGCGCGTCGTGCATCCTCGGCGTCCGGACGCTGTCGGATGTCGCTCACAGGAAGCCCTTTCGGACACT
>JAKDLQ010000007.1 GCA_030452775.1 Micrococcales bacterium
CTAATCCCTGCACCGAGCTGTTTGTGGCGATCCAGCTCGGACTCCTCCGCCGTCGCGAGACCCGCAGCGAGGGCGCGTCCGGCGATCCCCATGTCGTGGACGCTGCGCTGTAGCTGCCCGCCGAGGGTGCGGACGGAGGCGAGCAGGTCCGCGCGGGCGCTGCCCCCGAACACAGCGGCATACGCATCGGGGAAGCCTGCGAGGGGCCCGGCAGGCAGCACGTCCGGCGGATAGGTGAAGGGGGTGGGCGAGAGGGTCAGGCCCACGATCTGGCGCAGGTCCGCCGCCTTGCGGCGCAGGCCCGAGACGTCGTGCACGAGGTCGACGCCCCAGAGCAGCTTGTCGACAGCGCCGAAGAAGTCGTCGAGATCGTCGCGCAGCGCGAGGTTGCCCTCGCCGGTGGCCAGCCGGATGACGTCGTCGAGCGTCACGTTCGGCAGCGGGACGTGGTCCGCGACGAAGTCGCCGAGGACGTTGCGCACCACCCACGGCATGAGGTCGACGCCCATGAGGTCGTCGGTAGCCACCTGGAAGGCCCCCACCATCGCGGTCGTCCAGGCCCCCCATGCCCGGATGCCGTCCAGCATGACCTCGACTCCGTCGAGCAGGGCATCGAGCCAGAGCGGGAGTGCCCCCGTGAGCAGGCTGCTGTCCAACGACAGGACGAGATCGGCAGCAGAGGCGAGGGCGTGCAGGGTGGCGCCGATGTCGAAGGCCGCGAGCCACGCATCGACGACGGAGGCGCGCAGGGCCTGCACGTCGCGCTCGATGCCGACCACCGCGGAGAGGATGGACTCCTCGGCGGCCAGCACACCGGCGCCGAGCAGCACGTCGAGGGCCTCGCTCGCGGTGGGTAGGAGCAGCAGGGCCCCCAACGTGAGCTGGGCCTGCTCGTCGATGGCGGCGCCGAGCGCCTCCATCCGCTCGGTCGGGTCGGTGACCGCCGGCCCCGCGGCCCCACCTGGCGGCGAGAGCGACCGGAAGAACTCCACCCCGTGCCCGAAGCGGAACGCGGCACGGCGCAGCTGGTCCTGCGCCTGCGGCCCCTGCAGGGCACGCCAGCCGAGACCGGCGAGGCCGAACACGTCGCTGAATCGACGGGCCCGATCATCGAACATCGAGGCGTCCGCATGCTCGAAGCGGGCGAGCGACGCGTCGACGGCTGCCGCGAGGTCCGCCAGCACGGACATCCCGCGGGGGAGGGCGAGCTCCTGCTCCACCATCGCGCCGACCTGGCCGAAGCCGGCGACAAACTGCCGGGAGCCCGCGGTGAGCCCCTCGGCCAGCCCACGGCCGGCGCCGTCGGCCAGCCCGGCGCCGCCCAGCGCATCGGCGCCGAGCGCGCCCGCGCCGAGCGAGATCCGCACGCCGACCGAGCCGTCGCGGTAGCGCAGCACGGGATAGGCGCGGGTGGCGCGCTCGGCCTCACCGGACGTATCGGTGAGGCGCTCGAGAAGCTTCTCCATCCGGTCGAAGAGCGTCGGCCAGCCATGGGTCTGCGTGGCGAACCCGGCGCGGTAGGCGGCCGCGATTGCCGCGAAGTCGATCATCACCCACCTCCGCGCCCGACGGGTCCCGGACCGGACGGGAGGGGACGCCGCGCGCCGTGTCCCGGTCCCCGGCGCGGTCCGCGATGCCCGTCAGCGGTGGTCCCCGATGCCGCCGCGGGATACGGCCGAGCATCGAGCTGCCCACGCACCTCGTCGACGAAGTGGCGCAGCCTATCCTCGGTGCCTGCCGCACCGGCTGCGCGGACCACGAGACGCCCGATGACCGGCCGGAGGGAGTCCGGCTCGGGCAGCTCGCGGGTCGGATGGACCGGCGCGTGCCCATCGGGGATCCGGCGCAGGGCGGCGTCGATGAGGTCGAGGCGCTCCTCGAGCTGCGGCAGCACGGTCGCGGCCTGCGCCGGCGCCAGCAGCGCGATCGCCCGCGCGATGGGCGGGCCGACCTCGGCCAGCACTCCGGCGAGTTCGAACACCTGACTTAGCGCGGCCGCCTTGGTCCGCTGCTGCCGCGCCTCGAGGCTGCGCAGCTCCCCGGCGATGCTCGGCGCCTGGCGGAACCGGTGCAGCGCGCCCGAGCGGGCGGGGCCGAGCCAGAAGGGGTCCGGCGGGCTGCTCAGCACTCCAGACCTCATGGCGCCGGCGACCGGGCCGATGAGGTCCAGGCCTACCCACGCCGGTGCGATGAGGGTGGGCGTGCGCACCGTCGGCCGGTGGGCCAGACCGACCCGCAGGGCGCGGACGCTGGCCGGCCAGGGGAAGGACGTGACCCAGGGCGACGGCGCCGAGGATGCCGACCTCGGCGACGGCGGTGGCCCAGGGCGCCGGGACCAGCGGCCGAAGGCAGCGGCCAGACCACGCACGGCGAACAGCCAGCGGACGAACGGGGTGTCGAGGATGGCGCGCTGCACGACGCGGGCCGCGTCGACGGCGTAGCGGACCACCGCGTGGACCGTGGGGCCGACCCTGGCCAGAGCCACGGAGGCGAGCGTCGTCAAGGTCGTCGTGACGAGCAGCCGCAGCCGGCCGAGCAACCCCAGCACGGCAGTCACCACGGACCGCACGATCGAAGTGACGCTGAGCGGCCCGGCGAGGAACCACCCGAACACGGTGGGCAGATCGGCGACGGCGTGCACGATCATGACGATGATCTCGCCCACCGCGCCGATCGTGGATCGTGCGGCGGCGACCGCGGGGTAGACGAGCGGGGCGATCCGGGTCACCGCGACCGCGACCACCCCGAGCACCTGGGCGAGCAGGGCGGCGAGGCGGTCTCCGAGCGCCACGAGTTGGCGCACCAACGGGTTGCGCACCGGCGCCCGCCCGCTCAACTGCTCCCACAGCCGGCTCAGGGGCAGCGCCATGACCGCGAGCGCTCCGAGCACGTCGTAGGCATCGGAGGCGCCGCCGCCGATGCCCTGGGCCAGCACGCCGACCACGGCCAGGGGCGCCGCGATGACCAGCAGGCCGCTGATGAGACCGCCGCCGCTGAGCCAGCCGAGCGCCGCGATGAGCTGCTGCCACCACCGGCGCATGACGGCGCCGACCATGACCGACGCCACCATGGCGTTCAGGGGCGCCGCGAATGCCCCGGCGACTATCCCTCCCGCACCGAGGAGCGGCTCGGTGAGGTTCGGCCCGCCCGGCCCGCGGCCGGCGGCCGTGACGAGCCCGTAGCGGGAGCGCAGCTCATCGAGGTTGGCGATTGCCACCCGCAGGTCGAGGCCCGCTACGGGTACCGCGGTGCCGAACCAGCGCACGAGCCAGGCGCTGCGCAGGCGGCGGGCGACGAGGCCGAGGGCATCGGTGATCCCCTCCCAGCGCTCGAGCCGGCGCACGCCGCCGGTGAGCAGGGTGAGCTGCTGGGTCAGCAGCAGGGACAGCGGCACCTCTCACCTCCGTCGGGCCTCGTCGATACGCGCGTTCTCACGCTCGATCTGCTCGGTCAGCAGCCGGACATAGACCTGCCGCTCCGCACAGTCGAGGTCCATCAGCTCGGTCCACGACCAGTGCAGGTGGTAGGCGAGGAAGAAGATCTCGCTGCGCAGCGCGTCATCGGTCACGCCATCGCTAAAAAATTGCTCATGTCCAGGCTGGCGCTGAACTGCTTGCCGCAGCTCGGGCACTCGAGGGCGCGGACGAGGTCGACCCCGGGTGCGCCGTCGTTGAGCCCCCGATCGATGAGGCGGCGGTCGCTCATCGTCAGCTCGCTCATGATCCGCGGCCCCATCCCCTCGAGGCGGTGGGCGGGCACGTCGCCGAGGCTGATGATGCACCGCGACAGCAGGGCGTTCTTGCCGACCGACGCGTTCTCCCGCATCTGCGGGGCGACCGCCTCCTCGTCGGCACCGGTGGGCAGCCGCAGCCGCAGCGCGGTGTGCGTCTGCCCCTCGCGGTCGACCCAGCCGTCCTCGAGCTCGATGGCGATCTCGCCGCGGTCGTCGCCGTCCGGCAGCTCATGGACCGGGAGCTCGTCGAGATCCTCGGCGACCTGGACCCGCTCGCCGCAGGCGGGGCAGGCGTAGGCCGCCTCCAGCTCGCTCCCGAAGGTGATGCTGCGCAGCTTGAGCAGCAGGAAGTTGCGATCGGCGGAGGTCATCGTGGTCACCGGACCCCGGCCGTTGGCGGTGAGGGCCCCGAGGCGCACGATGCAGTTGTGCAGCAGCTCGGTGACGAGCTTGCCCCCGTTGCGCTGGTACTTGCGGTCGGCGAGGATCGCCTCCTCGCGTCCGGTCATCTTGCGAAGGACCACCTCGCGGTGCACGATCCCCTCGTCGTCGGTGTACCCGACCGGCAGGGTGAACTCGAACTCGCGGCGTCCCGTCGTTTCAGTCGACACGTTCCAACCCCTCATGCTCCAAGACGATGGTCTGCTTGAGCAGCCCCGTCGAACCGGCTTCCAGATCAGTGAACTTGGATGACTTGATCCAGGCGTGTTTGAAGACGAACGTCAGGACGACCTCGCCGTTGTGCCGCTTCTCGACCATGCCGTTCTTGCGTACGCCGGACCCGCCCTGCAGGGACTTGTTGAGGTCGAAGACGGCGCGGAACCAGTCGCGGAAGCGGATGTCCTCGGGGCTGCCGTCGACGTAGCGCTCGACCGTCAGCGGCTCGAACTTCACCTTGCTGGCGGCGATCTTGTAGACGTGGTTCGTGCCACCGTCCGGTTGCTCGATGGTGTCGATCTCGCCCTCGCTCAATCCGCTGACCTTGCTGACGCCAGGGCTCGGCACGCCGTCGATGATCAGCCGGAACTCGTTGGCGCGGTAGGACTCCCAGATGTCTCCGACCTGAGGCATGGTTGGCCTCCTCTCTGCTGGATGGGGGTTGCTTGGCAGGTCATGACTCGGAGGCCGTCGCCATCGAGGGCTGCTGACCGATGGTGATGACGATCGTCTCCGCAGGCTTGGACGGGTAGAAGTACACCTCGACGTGGAAGTTGCCCTTGTCCACCTCGTCCGGCGGGTTGTTGGTCGCGTCGCAGATGATGGTGAAGACCTCGGCCGGTTGACCGCTGCCGAAGGCGCCCTGTCGCCAGAGGCCGAGCAGGAACGGCTGGACGGAGCCGTGCTTGACCGCCGTCCACAGGGTGTCCCGGTTGGGCTCCTGGCGCACCCAGCGCAGGCCCTGACGCAGGCTGCTCTTGACGTAGTTGAACAGCAGCCGGACGTTGACGTAGTACCACCGGGGATCGGTGGACAGCGTCCGGCTGGAGTCGACGACGATGCCGGCTCCGGTGACGGGACGCACGCCGTTGACGCTGCCCGTCTTCACCAGGTCGGTCAGCTCGGCGTCGCTCAGCCGGTACTCGACGTCGAGTGCGCCGAGCAGGCGGGCGTCGTCACCGGCGGGTGCCTTGTGGATCCCGCGGGTGCTCTCGATGCGGGCGTAGACGCCAAGGACGTGGCCGGTCGGGGGCAGCGAGCGGGTCGGTGTGGCGGCCTTGGACAAGGGGTCGAGGACGGTGATCCACGGGCCGTAGAGCGCGCCGTAGACCTTCTTGCCCTGGAACTGGGCGCCGTAGTCGATGGCCGACCCACCGGCGACGGCGCCCTCCGGCACCGACCCGACGAACATGCAGTCCCCGCGGCTCTCGCAGTAGGTGAGGGCCGCGCTGACGATGGCCGGGTCGGTGCGCTCGGCGGCGAGCAGTTGGATGTCGACGGCGTCGAAGGCGTGTAGTCCGGTGTGGCTCGCCTCATCGCCGGTGATGTCCGTGACCTTGATGGTGCCGTCGCCGCCGCCGGAGAGCGGGCCGGCGGACGTGCCGGGCGAGTCCGGGCCGGCCGACGCGGCAGACCGTGGGTCGCTCACGGTGAGGTAGCGCGATCCTCGGGCCGGGTCGTTGAGCACGACTGGTGCGTAGGTGGCGCTGCCTGGGGCAAGGCTGAGCCGCGGCCACGTCTCGAGCACCGCTTCGGCGCCGCCTGAGCCGCCGCCCCCGGCGGCGCTCGAGACCGTGAGGTCGAAGTCGGTGCTCGCCACCCTCGTGCTGGCGGCGGTGTAGGCAGCGTTGCTGGCCAGGTCGGGGGTCCACGACACCGCCTTGTTCGCGGCGTCGACCCCGCTCAGCGTGACGATGTCCCTGTTGGTGCCGTCCGAGACGACGACGTGGTCGCCGACGGTGAAGCCGGTGACGCCGGCCACGGTGGCGCCGTCCGGATCGACGGTGGCGCCCGACACCGCCGCGGAGTAGGACGGGGCGCTCGAGATGCTCAGGTCGTTGCCCCAGGCCCCGGGGTCGACGTCTCCGCGATAGCCAGCCGAGAGCGTGAGCAGTTGCGCGTCCGAGGCCGCCCCGGCGGGCAGCACGGCGCGTGCGGGCTTCGGCGTCGACCCACCGCTGCCGGCCACCCTTGCCACGTAGGCGAATTGGCCGCCATTGTCAAAGAACCCCTTGACCAGGTAGGCCCCCAAGGCGGTGGTCGAGTAGTCGCCGAAGCGTTCGGTGAACTGCGCGAACGTCGTGACCCGGACCGGCCGGTTGGGTACGCCGCGGCGCGTGATGACGGCGAAGCCGGCCACCGAGACGGCGGCCCCGGTGATGGCGGGTGACGCGCTGCCGTCGACCTCGATGACGTTCAGTCCGATGTTCAGTGCCATGCTCCGACTCCTCGGTGGTGTCTGGGTGTGGGGTCATGCCGTATGCCGCTGTGCCGGCTTCCGGGGGGCTCCGAGCCCCCGCGCGGCCGGGAAGCCGCCCGTCTGGTTGCCTCAGGCATGCTGGTCCACCTCCACGACGATGTCGTGGTAGGGCGGGACGGCGCGCTGCCCGTCGCCGAGCCCGGGCTGCGAGGTGACGAGGCGGACGTGGACCACAGGGTGGTCTGGCGGCGGCGCCGCGGCCGGCGGTGCCGCGGTCGGCGGCTGGTCGATCCACTCGGCGCTGATCGTGCGCCCGGCGCCGGTGAGGACCGCGGTTGGGGTCAGCTCGTCGAGGACGAACTGCAGCATGCGCGCCTCGCTGTCCCGGTCGGCGGCGAGGGCCTCGATCGCGTAGTCGAGTTGGTAGACGGTCGGTTCCGGACGGACGGAGAAGGTGGCGCCCGTGTAGTCCGTCCGGGGCCCGTCGATGGGCGTGCGGGCCCGGTCGGGCCGCACGTCGTAGTTGCTGAGGCGCAGGACCGGTGGTGTGGGGGCGGGGGCGTCGACCGGCACGACGACCGCCGGCACTGGGTTCCCGGCGATGACCAACCGGTTGTCGAGGCGCCCGAGCAGCGCCGCGTCGGCGTCGACGAGCGCCTCGGGAAGGACGGCGAGGATCGCGTCGAGCTGCATGCTCCAGCCGAGCGAGGCCTCGACGCACGTCAGCCGGATCCGGGTGACCGCCTGGCGCGCGGCACCGGGCAGGTCCGCGAGCGACAGGGGGACGGGCTGCCACTGCCCGGCCACGTCCACCGGCACGAGACGGGACCACGTATTGCCCGGGCTCCCGATAGGGAGCGCGGCGGAGCCGAGCCGCACCTCGAGGTAGTGGGGCAGGTCGGGGGCGCCGGTGCCGACTCGGTCGCTGCGAACCCAGAGGAGCAGGTCCGGCCAGGGGCGCAGGTCGATCCCCGACGAGGCGCGTTCGACGTAGTGGCCGAGCGCCCCGGCCGCGACGGTGAGGGTGGCAGAGGCAGACGTGAGCCCGGGCAGGCGGGCCGGGCCCCCCGCGTCGAGGGACACGGACGTCGAAGCGCCACCCCCGGGGCGTTTGGCCGTCCACGCCGTGACGTCCCCGAAGCCCTCGATGACGAGAGAGGCCATGAGACGTAGTGTCGGCACCCGCCGTCACGGAACCGTCAGCGACGCGTCACACTCGCGTCACTCGTGCCGACCGCGTCCAGGTGTGTTCGCTCGTGGAGGCAGTGTCTGGGTATTCGCCGGTGACCCGTCGTGCTCATCGATCACGTCGTGGGGCTGCAGCTCGGTCGTAGGGCGACGCGGCGCGATGCGGTCACCGCCGTCCGTGCGCGACCCAGCGGCATACGACACCCGCCTGGCACGGGAAAGGTGACGCGGCCCGCGTCGCAGGTGTCCTACGCGGGGCCTTCGCCTGCGGGGACGTGCTGCGCGAGATAGGCGACGGCGCCGAGGCGCTCGACGGCGTCGACCTGGCTCTCGAACCAGTCGGCGTGCCGTTCCTCGTCCCGGACCATCTCCTCGAAGACGTTGGCGCTCCCGTGGTCGCCGAGCTCGTGGCATTCCTTGGCCGAGGCGTTGAACTGCGCGACCGCCTCCTTCTCGCTCTCCAGGGCCAGGCTCAGCATCTCCTCGGGCGACTCGCCGATCCGGATGGGGTTGAGGCGCTGGACGTTGGGGTGGCCGTCGAACAGCAGGATCCGGTTGATGAGTGCGTCGGCGTCGCGCATCTCGTCGATGGACAGGTCGTAGAAGACCTTGCCGAGGCGTCCGAAACCCCAGTTGTCCAACATGCGCGCATGCAGGAAGTACGTGTTCGTCACGGTGAGCTCGAACGTCAGTGCGTCGTTGAGGAGCTCTGTGACTCGAGGGCTAACTGGCTGCACCTTCAACCTCCAGGAATGTGGCACGCTGCGTCTGCTCATGGTCGCAGATCAGCCGCTTGACCGCGAAGACGCACGACCCGCAGTCCTGGCCGGCCCCGGTGGCCCGGCACACCTGGCCCAGCGTCCGTGCCCCCGCGTCGACGGCGCGCTCGATGCTGTCGCCGTTGACGACCTTGCACTGGCAGAGGATCACACAGTTAAGGTAAGGCTTGGCTTGCCATTTGTCGAGCCCCCTCGCCTCTGGGGCGCTTCTCTTGCCGACCAGCCCTCGATGGAAGGGCCCTTCGGTGCGCGGGATCTGCTCGTCGGGGTGGCCGCGCTCGAGGTCACGCCCTGATCGAGGGGGTGTCAGCGGCATACAGCCTGCCCGCGGGGGTGATATTGCTCGAGGGGTGCGTTAGGTGCTCGAGGGGAGCGATATATCGCACCCGTCGGCACATTTCGTGGTCCTCGGAACGGATCGCGCGCTCCGGTCCTCCGTCACCCGTCAGCCGGTAACGGCGGGGTCACCCGGCAGAGCCAGGGTGATGATGGCTCGCTCGATGAGGTCGTGGGCCTCGAGCCGGGCCGAGATGTCGGCGAGCCGGCGCGCCACGGCGGCCTCGATGTCGTCGCCGACGAGATCGACCGCGGCCACGAGGAACACCTTGCTCGGGCCGACGAACTCGAGGTGCAGGAAGGTGACTCGTTCGATCTCGGGGATGGCCTCCAGCCAGTCGAGCGCCCGGTCGCGCATGACGGGCGAGGCCGACTGCCCCACAAGGAAGTCCCGGTTGCGGGAGATGAGGAAGATGGCCACGACCCCGAGCAGCAGGCCGACGAGGATCGAGCCCACGGCATCCCAGCGGGCGTCTCCGGTCAGTTGATGCAGGCCGATGCCCGCCCCCGCGATGAGCAGGCCGACGAGCGCGGCGGAGTCCTCGGCATACACGGCGCGCAGGGTCGGGTTGGAGGTGTCGGCGATGAACCGCAGCGGGTGCAGCCCCGCCCGATGCGCCGCACTGTGGCTCTGCCGGCGTGCCTGGAGGAACGACACGCCCTCGAGCACGAAGGCGAGCGCGAGCACGGCATACGCCCACGCGTAGTCGGTATCGGCGCCGGTCTCCGTGAGGCTCTGGATGCCGTGCCACACCGAGACGATCGCCCCGGCGCCGAAGAGGCCGAATGCCGCGAACATCGACCAGACGTAGGCCTCCCGTCCGTAGCCGAACGGGTGGGAGTCGTCGCGCGGCTGGCTGGACCGGCGCTCGGCGATCAGCAGGAAGATCTCGTTGCCCGTGTCGGCCCACGAGTGCGCCGCCTCTGCGACCATCGACGCCGACCCGGTGACGAGCGCGACGACCGACTTGGCGACGGCGATGAGCGCGTTCGCGACGAGCGCGACGAGCACGGTCAGCGTGCTGGCGGCGCCGGCCTCGCTGCCGGGCGGTTGGCCCAGCTGGCCGCTCCCGGTGGTGACGGGCGCCTTCGGCGGGCCGCCCTCTCCGGCGTGCTTCGTCATGCCCGCCAGTATTGCGCTCCCCGGGTCGATGAATCTGCGCGTCGGATGTGACGCGCAGATACATCGAATCGGAGTCTGCCGAGCGTCGCGGGAGCCGGGCTCGGGACCGCCGATTGAGCCCGAACGGTCGTGCGGTTAGCGTGGGGACGTGCTCAGCGTGCGTGGACTGCGCAAGTCGTACACCACCGGGCGTCTCGCCACGGTGGCTCTCGACGGGGTCGACGTGACCGTCGAGCAGGGTTCGTTCGCCACGGTGCTGGGGCCGTCCGGCTCCGGCAAGACGACGCTGCTGCGGTGCATCGCGGGCTTCGAGACGCCGGACGCGGGTGTCATCACGCTCGGCGGGCGCGAGCTGGTCTCGGCCGGCGTCAACGTGCGGCCCTACGACCGGGGCGTCGGGGTGGTGCCGCAGGAGGGCGCACTGTTCCCGCACCTCACGGTCGCGCGCAACATCGCCTTCGGCATCGCCGACCGGGCCCGGGCCTGGCGGCGACAGCGGGTCGAGGAGCTGCTCGAGCTCGTCGGACTCGAGGACCTGGGCGGCCGCCGACCGCACGAGCTCTCGGGCGGGCAGCAGCAGCGGGTCGCGCTGGCTCGAGCGCTCGCGCCGGAGCCGCAGCTGATCCTGCTCGACGAGCCGTTCAGCGCCCTCGATGCCCAGTTGCGTATCGAGCTGCGCGAGGAGGTGCGCTCGTTGCTGCGTCAGCTCGGCACCACCGCGCTGCTCGTCACGCACGACCAGGCAGAGGCCATGACGCTGGCCGAGCATCTCGTCGTCATGCGGGCGGGTCGGATCATCGCGTCCGGCGATCCGCACCAGGTCTACGACGCCCCGGTCGACGCCGAGCTGGGGCGCTTCCTCGGCGAAGCGGTAATCCTGCCTGGCACCCTGCACACCGACACCGACACCGACACCGACACCGACACCGACGGCGACGGCGACGGCGACGGCGACGGCGACGGCGACGGCGACGGCGAGCGCGACGGTCGGGCACGGGTCGACTGCGCCCTGGGCCGTCTCGCTGTCGCCGGCAGGCCGCACGGTCATCACGCGGCCGGTGACTGTGAGGTGTTGCTGCGGCCGGAGCACCTCAGCGTGCATCTGGTCGGCTCCGGCGACCTCACCCGCGAGCGCACCGAGGACCTCGCCGACGGTCCCGGCCAGTCGACGGGCTCGACGGGCGTGGTCATCGGGCAGTCGTTCTACGGCCACGACGCCCTGGTGCGGGTCCGCCTCGACGGCGACGTCCAGGTCTCCGTGCGGGTGCACGGCTCGGACCGGTTCACGGTGGGCGACGTCGTAAGGGTGCGAGCCGAGGCTCCGGTGACGACGTATCCGGCGCCCGGTCGGGTGGGTCCAGCAGCGCGTTGAACGGGCCGGCGGTGACGGATTCGCCATCCTGCCTTAGGTGAGGCTTGCCTTAGTTGTATGCTGCGGAGGTGTCCTTCACAGACCCCTCACCGAGAGGCCCTCACACGATGCAGAATCCACCCGCTGCCCCGCACGAGAGTGCCGGGCCCGATCACCCCGAGTCTGTCCCGCATGGCCGGGTCCGCCGCCGGCTCAGCCGAATGCTGCTCGGCGCCGTCGCGGTGTCCGCGCTGGTGCTGACCGCCGGGTGCGGGTCATCAGGGTCATCGTCGGAGTCGGAGCCCGGCGACGCGTCGAGCAGCGCCGACTCGACGACCCTGACCGTCTACACCGACCAGCACGCCGAGCTGATCGAGGGCCTCACCAAGGCCTACACGAACGAGACGGGCGTGAAGTTCAACATCCAGCAGGACGCAACGGTCGGGCAGATCCAGGCCGAGGGCGATGCGAGCAAGGCCGACGTCTTCCTCTCCGAGGACCCCGGATCGGTCGCCCTGCTCGGCAAGGAGGGACTGCTCGCCCCGGTGGAGGCCGCGACGCTCGCGCAGGTGCGCCCCGGGCTCAGCTCCGGCAAGGGTCTGTGGGTCGCCTACGCGGCGCGTACCCGGGTGCTGTTCTACAACCCCACGAAGATCAAGGAGAGCGCGCTGCCCAAGACGCTCGCAGACATCACCGAGCCGCAGTACAAGGGCAAGTTCGCCTGGGCACCGTCCGGCGCGTTCGTCGCCACGACCCAGTACCTCATCTCGACGATCGGCGTGGAGAAGACGACCGAGTTCCTCGAGGCGCTCAAGGCCAACGGCGTCAACGAGCAGAAGAACGGCAACGTGCGCGACACCGTCGAGGCCGGGAAGCACGCCATGGGCCTGTCGAACCACTACTACTGGTGGATCCTGGCCGGCCAGAAGGGCGGCCCCGAGAACCTCACGTCGAAGATCTACCACTTCCCGACGAAGGACCCGGGCAACCTCATCCTGTCCTCCGGTGCGGGGGTGCTGAAGTCCAGCCCGCACGCCGAGGACGGGCAGAAGTTCCTGGCCTGGCTCACCTCGAAGGACGGCGGCCAGAAGGTCATCGCCGGCCCGATCGACGTGTCCGGAGCGCAGTACCCCGTGGCCAAAGGCGTGTCCAGCAGCGTGGTGGGTGACCTCAGCGAAGTGAAGTCACCGGCATTCGACATGGACGAGCTCGCGAACTCGCAGCAGGCCGAGGATCTGCTGAAGAAGCTGGGTATGTCGAGGGGCTGATGCGTAGCCACATCCGCAGGGGACGCCCCACGACGGTGACCGCGATCGCCGCGGTCACCGTCGCGGCGGCGTCCCTGCTGCCGATCGGCTACCTCTTCCTCAGCGGGATGTCGATCGGCGACGTCCGCAGGCAGCTGGCCTACGCGGCCACCACCGACGCCCTGGGACAGACGCTCGCGCTCACGGTCCTCGTCTGCGTGCTGACCGCGGTGCTGGGCGCCGGCGCTGCGGTGCTCGTCACCCGCACGAACGCCCCGGCGCCGCGGCTGCTCACGGTCCTGTTCTCGCTGCCGCTCGCCGTCCCCGGCTTCGTCAGCGCCTACGCCATCTACTCGGTGGAGCTGGTCTACGCGCCGCGCCTCGGGGTGGTGACGAGCCTGCCGGGCGCCGTCGTCGTGCTCGCCCTGTCGCTCTATCCGTACGTCTTCCTGCCGTGCGTCATCGCCCTGCGCGGAGTCGACCCCGCGCTCGAGGAGGTCGTGGCGACCCTGCGCCGCAACAGGTTGAGCGCCTTTCGCACGGTCAGCCTGCCGGCGTTGCGGCCGGCGCTCGCGGCCGGGCTGCTCATCGTGGCGCTGCACGTGCTCGCCGAGTACGGCGCCGTCGTGCAGCTGGGCCGGAGCACGCTGACCACGAAGATCATGGCCGAGATGCTCGACTACGGCGACTACCAGTCGGCGCGGTCGCTCTCACTGGTGCTGGCCGGCCTGTCGATGATCGTGCTGCTGTCGACGCGGTGGATCTCGGGCCGCAGCGTCATCGGGGCAGTGGCGCGTGGGGGTGCGCGGCCGCCGTCGCGGACCTCGCTCGGCGCGGCTCGCGGACCGGTGACGCTGCTCGCACTGCTCGTGCCGCTGCTGGCGGTGGGGCCGACGGTCTTGATGACGGTGCGTGGACTGCTCAGCTCGCATCGGGCATCGGCGCCGACCTGGACCCACGTGGGGTCCGCCTTGTCGACCACCGTCGGCTACGCGGTGGCCGCAGCCCTCATCGCGACCGTGTGCGCGCTGCCGGTCAGCTGGTGGGTCACGAGGCGACCGTCGGTCACCTCGCAGCTGACCGAACGAGCCGTCTGGCTCGCACACGCGATCCCCAGCGCGATCCTGGCGCTCGCGCTCGTCTTCCTCGCGACCCGGCTCGTGCCGTCGTTGTACAAGACGCCGGCCGTGCTGATCGCCGCGTACGTCATCCTCTTCCTGCCCCTGGCCGTGGCGAACCAGCGGGTCGGACTGCATTCGGCCCGGCAGAGCTATGACGACGTGGCGGCGTCCTTGGGCAGCCGCCCGGTGCGCACCTTCGCCCGGGTGACGCTGCCCCTGGCGTCACCCGGCTTCATCGCGGGCGCGATCCTCGTGGCGCTCGACGCGAGCAAGGAGCTGACGACCACGCTCATGCTGCTGCCCTTCAACGCCAACACGCTCTCGAGCGAGCTGTGGGCGACGACCAACGGCGAGTCGCTCGACTTCACCGCCGCCGCGCCGTATGCCGCTCTGCTGGTGCTCTTGGGCATCGTGCCCGTCTATCTGCTCGTGCGGCATACGCTGGCCCAGCTCTCGCCGGCGCGACCGGTGGGCATCGGTCCGGCGAGCGGCCCGCCCGTCCCCCGCGATGTCGCCGGGGCATCGCCCGACGAGGTGGTGCTGGCGCTCGCCGCCAACGAGTGACGCCGCTTGTCCTCGGCCCCGGTCGGTCGTGCGTCGGGAGGCACGGAGGGTCACGACCTGTCGAGGGTCAGGACCCGTCGAGCATCTCGGCGAGGGCGGCGGCCTGACTGTGCTCGACGTCCCGGGTGGCCGTCAGCAGCGTCAGGCGCTTGCCGTGCACGCTGTCGCGGAGCCTTTGCAGCGCCTCCTGCCCGGCGGCGGAGTCGAGCTCGGCGCGGTAGCGCTTGGAGAACTCGGCGTACTTCTCCGGGTCGTGCCCGTACCACTTGCGCAGCTCTGTCGACGGGGCCACGTCCTTGTTCCAGTCGTCGAACTCGAGGTCGGCCTTCTTGACACCCCTCGGCCAGATCCGGTCGACGAGCACCCGTGTCCCGTCGTTGTGCGTCGGCTCGTCCTGCACCCGGCGGACCCATACGCTCAGTGCCATCTCTGTCTCCTTCCCCTACGTCTCGACCATATCGCCGGGACGGCATACCCATCGGTGAGGCTACGGATCTCTTTGAAGAGCTCGCCGACTGCGGCATGCTCTGCGCGCAGTTCGTCGATGGGTTAGCGAACGAGCCGAACGCGATCGGCGAGTCCTTGATGGGGGTTGACGCCACCGTGCACGCATCGGAGCATCTCGTGGCGCTCCGTACCCACCACAACCGGTTGTCTGCGCTGACTCCTTGAGGCCTTGAGATCCGGTCGGAGCGGCGTTGCCCACTGACGGCAGCGCGACAGCCGCCGTGACGGTGAACAACCCGGTCGTGATGACCCGGGCACTGCGCTCGATCCACGGCCCAGCAAACCCGCTGGGCTGATCGTTTGCGAGAGTCTCCGGACGTGCCGGGCGGTTCACTCAGCGCCGCGCCGCGAGCATGGCTGCAATCCAGCCCAGCAAGTGTCAGGTTTCACGCGCGCACATGTATCACAGGACGAAATGCACCCCCTGTACTGATATCGCCCACCCGTTCAAGCTGGTGGGGATGTCATGTCACTCGGGAGGAAGAATGTCCAACAAGCTTCTCGGCGGGCTGGTGGCCGCGATCGCCATCACCGCCACGCTGGCCACTGGGGCCACCTCAGCCGGCGCCGCCCCCGCGGGTACGTCAGCCAGGGCGCCCGCGGCCACCAACGTCAGCAGCACGAACCGGCTGACGCCGGAAGTTGCCCGCACCGTCAAGGGGGCCGGCCCCGCCGCAGAGCAGAAGGCACTGGCGTCCTACTGGTCACCGGCACGGATGAAGGCAGCCAAGTCCGACAGCCTGCTGCCGTCACAGAAGGCCGCCGCCGGCAGGTCTGCGCGCCCCCAGAGCCTGGCCGCGTCCGCGAAGCCACAGGGTCCCCCAGCACGAACCGCTCCAGCCGCCCCTCGGAAGGCTCCGAAGGCCGCCGCGCTCAACTCGGCCATCCCGATGGCCTACAACCCCGGGTACCCGGTCGGGTCACCGGTTGCCCGCACCTCCGGCAAGGTGTTCTTCACCAGCTTCGGCCTCAACTACGTCTGCTCGGCCACCGTCGTCAACAGTGAGGGCAAGTCCGAGGTCTGGACCGCAGGTCACTGCGTCTCGGACGGCAAGGCCTGGAACACCAACTGGGTCTTCGTCCCCAACTACGTCAACGGCTCGGCGCCCTACGGCTACTGGTACGCCAAGCAGCTGTGGACGACCTCCGCGTGGTTCAACAACAACAGCGACTTCTCCAACGACGTGGGCGCAGCCGTGATGTGGCGCAACTCGGGCTGGCGGATCGCTGACTACCTCGGTGGGCAGGGCATCGCGTGGAACTACCCGCTGCAGTACGTCTACGCCTTCGGGTACCCGCAGGCCGCCCCGTTCAACGGCCAGACGCTGTGGGCGGAGCGAGGATCCACTTTCGCCTGGGGCGCCGACCAGGGCATGGTGAACTCCATGACCGGCGGATCCTCCGGCGGGGCATGGCTCGGCTGGTTCAATGGCTCATGGGGCTACATCAACGGGCACAACGACTACAAGTACGGCTCGCTGCCGGCCTACATGTTCTCGCCGTACTACGGCAACCAGGTCGCCAGCCTGTACGCCGCAGTCAGGGGTATCTCCGCATGATGGACGCACAACTGGCGTTGGCAGCCCGGCCGGTCACCCCGGCCGGGCTCGCCTCTCGACGTATGCCGGGTGGGCGCCTCGTCGTGACGCGGCGAGCGTTCTTCCGTCCGGCTGGGCGACGGCCGCGCCGCGGCATCCTCGCCGCGGCCCGGGTGGGCGCGCTGCTGGCCCTGGCGCTCGCCCTGGCCGCCTGCGGCTCGGTTCCCTCCGGCGGCCCGTCCGGGGAGACACCCGGCCGCAACGGCCCGCCGAGCAGCAGCGGTGATGCGGTCGGCTCCACCCCCACGTTCAGCAAACCTGCGTCTACCGGGCTGCCGCCGGCCATGGCACCCAACCGGTTGGAGCCGGACCCTCGCGCGGTGGACCTGCACGCGATCCGGTGGCAGCGTGCCGAGTCCTCGGGGCGGTTGCTCACGGTGTACTTCACGACCACTGGTCGCCGCGAGTGCGCCACGCTTGGCCGGGTCGAGGTCGCGGAGTCGGCTACGGCTGTGACCGTCACAGTGCTCGGCGGCAGACTGCCAGGTGCCGACTGCAGCGGGGCTCAGCCGCAGCTGGCCGCACCGGCAACCGTGGTCGTGACGTTGGCACGGGACCTGGGCGGGCGGGCGGTTGTCGACGGCTCGGTGCCGCACACGTGAGCGAGACCACCCTCAGCGTGAGTGCTCGGGTGGAAGGCCGAATGCGGCGCTTGCCCGACTCCGTCCCACCAACGGACCTTCAACAGGAGGCCATCGCGGGCAGGACAGGGACGATAGGAAGGTCTGACGCTCGGGCTCATGGCACCGATCCACGATCCCGCGGAAGCCATCCGCCACCATGATAGGACGGACCGATCTGCAGGTCACGTCCGCCCTGACCCATCCGATGTGGTTCGACGAGAGACGAGAGGTAGCGCTCGAGGACGCTCTTGACCGGTTCCTCGTCGGACCGGGAGTTGTGCCTGCGTCCGGCCGGGGCGAAGTTTCCAACGCCTCCGTCAAGGCGGTGGTCACGAAGCCCCCAACACCTTCCACATGGTGACGACGAAGGCGACCACCTGCAGGCGTTGCCGGGTTTGGCGACCCCGTGGCACAGCACGATGTCGGCGAGCCGCAGATCCGGCTGGTAGTGCTCGTTCAACCGTGGCGGCATCCCGGGCGGGCGCGGATCCGGTCGCCGAAGCGGATCCGTCGTTCCGAAGGGCGACTACCTGCTGCTACCTGAGGGACAGCGAGTAGCTCCCTGGACGCGTCGGTCTGCGACAGATGATCCACGTCGCCACCGGGATCCTGAAGATGGGCGCCTTCGCGGCGGGAACGCTGGACCAGGAATGCAGACCTTGTTCTGAGGTTCCGCCTCACCGGCCCGGCTCCTAAAGCCACGAGACCACCGGTCAACCGCCGAGGTCGCTGATCTTGGCAGGCAAACGGAGGGCGCGGTCGGCTTCTGCCATCGCCCGCATGATCGACATCCCGTCAGCCGCCGTGATCTCATACCCGGCGACGAGGTGGCTCATGATGTCGATGGTCTCGAGACTGGGGATGTGCTGGAACCGTGCGAAGTCCAGCGCATCCCTGTCGTCGCTGATCCACGTCGACCCGCGCCATTCGTCGACCTCGTGGATGAGGAAGCAGGTCTGGGCCTCACCGAGGTGCTTGAGCGGCTGGTTCGGACGCCCGCCGAAGATGTCCCGCCGGATCACCTCGACTCGTCGAATATGCGCAGGGTCGACCACTTCGATCGGTTCTCCCATCATCTCGCCGCCCACGAGCTCGGAGAGATCCGGCAGGAACCCTGCCGACTTCCGCGCCTCTTCGGCAACGGCTTCAGCCCACCGGCCACGCTCGCCGAGAAAGGTGCGCAGGAGGTCGATACGACCGACGGCGGCGAAGTTGCACAGGACGGTGTTGTCGGGGAAGGTCCAGGTAGCCACCGGTCAGCGCCCCAGCTCGTCACTGCGCTCCAGGTCTGCTCGCAAGGTCGATGAGTCGACTCCGAGCAGCGACGCGTAAGGCCGCAACGTCGTCTTGCCATCGACATACGCAGCGAACAGGTCACGAGACAACAGCCCGGGGCGGCGCGGCTCGGTGGCATAGGCGGTGGCGCGAGCCATGACAGTGGCATCCCCTGAGGCGCGTGCTGCCTGCGCCGCCGACATGGACTTCCATCGCTCACTCGCCAACGCGTCGATGAAGTTCAGGCGCTCGAGCCGGATGGCCAGCGCGGCTGGTGACACCTTGAGCTCGAGAGCCAAGGCCCCGAACGCGGCGTCATCGAAACCAGGCTGGACGCGCGCGCGAAGGCGAGACTCGGGCATGAGGAACGACGATGCGAACGCGTTGGCACGGACCTCGCTCTGGTCGCCACGGGTAGGTGCGTACACGTTCGGGTCGGTGTGCACGCCTTGGTCATCACCGAACAGCACGTGTGCCAGCTCGTGGGCGATGGTGAAGCGCTGCCGGAAGGCCACAGCCGTCAGGGCAGCGAGAATGATCTTCGCATCCGGTGTCGACACCGCCAGCCCGTCAAACCCATCGCCGAGCGCGACGATGGAGACATCGACCCCGAAGGCGGCCTCGATGACCTCCGCGAGATCCAGCCTCACGGCATCCAGCCCCAGCGACTCAAGGCGCGCCAGTGCCTCCTCCGCGAGTGCTCTCCCCACACCCGCGGCACGCGACTCGCCCGAGCGCAGTAGCACCGGCCGAAACGGTTGCGGCCACCCCAAGCGGGATGCCGTTGCGCGTAGCTCGCACAGCCTCTCCGCCTCGGCGATCGCGAGCTCGGAGGAACTCCCTGCTGCGGCGCGCGCAGCGAGTGCCAGCGGCGTCTCCTCACCAGTCATGAGCCAGTCGACTGTGACCTTTGCGTGCTCGGCGATCCGCGCCAGGTCCAGTGACGAGAAGCGGCGGGTGCCTGCCAGCGACTTCGACATCTTCGAGGGATCGAGCCCGACGGCTATCGCGAAGTCGCCCTGGGCGAGACCGCTATCGGCGATGAGGTCCCTGATGCGGTCGGTCGACGTGGTCATGACAACCAGCATCCCAGCCTCTTGCGATTTTCGCAATTCCATGCCAGAGTTCCCTTCTCAATCGAAAACCATCATGGGTGGGGATGCCGGGAAGGTCCCCAGATGGTTGGGTTGCGACAGACTACGAACGCACCGACCAGGGACAGACAATGATCACCAGCGAGGCCGACACTCTCAGCCACCGCCGACAGCCGGCCATGCGCGAGGTTCCCCAGGTTCCCCAGCCCGGCCGCGTTGTCGAGGTCAGGGGAGCGACCTGGGCGGTGGCCGACGTCAAGAGCCAAGGCCTGCAACGCAGCCCGGCTGACGAGACCCAGGCGCGCACGCAGCACGTCGTCACGCTGCAGTCCCTCGACGAGGACCGCCTTGGCGAAGAGCTCAGCGTGGTGTGGGAGCTCGAGGTCGGTCACACCATCGTGCCCGATCAAGGACTACCAACCACGATCAGCCCAGAGGCGTTCGACGATCCCAACACACTGGGCGCCTTCGTCGACGCGGTCCGCTGGGGAGCAGTGACGAGCGCAGACGCCAACTCCTACCAAGCGCCATTCCGCAGCGGGGCCAACGTCGAGGCGTACCAGCTCGAACCGCTCCGGCGCGCGCTCCAGTCGCCCCGCACGAACCTGCTCCTCGCCGACGACGTCGGCCTGGGCAAGACCATCGAGGCCGGCCTGGTCATCCAGGAGCTCCTGCTGCGGCACCGCGCCCGAACGGTCATCATCGTCTGCCCGCCCAGTCTGGCGTTGAAGTGGCAGGACGAGATGCGGGAGAAGTTCGGGCTCGACTTCGTCATCGTCAACAGTGAGCGGCGGGCCCAGGTGCGCCGCACTCACGGCCTCGCGGCCAACCCGTTCCGCCTGTTCCCGCGCGTCATCGTGAGCATGGCCTGGCTCCCCACGCCTCCGGCGCAACGGCTGCTCCGGAGCATCTACGACGGGGTCGGGCGTCGGAACTCGGCTCGCCGCTTCGCCTTCGACGTACTCGTCGTCGACGAGGCGCACCACGTCGCACCGTCGAGCCCCAGCGCGGTCGGCGGGGGCAGGGGGTATGCCGTCGACAGCCAGCGAACGATGGCGACCCGGACGCTGGCTGAGAAGTGCGAGCACCGGCTGTTCCTCAGCGCCACCCCGCACAACGGTCACTCCGAGTCGTTCACGGCCCTGCTCGAGATGATCGACAACCGCCGCTTCTCCAGGGGCGCCACCGTGGACGACCAGGCCCTCAAGGCGGTGATCGTCCGCAGGCTCAAGACCGACATCAAGGACAAGGCCTTCCAGCCCCGCCAGATCAAGACCATCCCGTTCACCCCCACCGACGACGAGGTCCAAGCTTTCGACCAGCTGGTCCAGGTCCTCGACCGTTCGGCCCGGGCCAACGGCCGGCGCAAGGCCAACGACATCGTCGCGCTGCTGCTCAAGAAGCGGTTCCTCTCCAGCCCGTGGGCGTTCGCCCAGACGCTCGCCCTCTACGAGGAGTCGCGGGCCACCGGCCGCCAGCTGGAGATCACCGACGACTACTACGCCGAGGTCATTGGCAGCGAGCAGTCCGACGAGGAGGAGGGTGACCCCGAGCACCCCGAGTTCGCCGCCCTTCGCCAGACCAAGGCGACCGACCCCCTCACCGCAGACGACACCCGGGCGATCCGTCGCCTCATCGCCTGGGGAGATGGCTACGAACACAAACCCGACTCCCGCCTGCGCGCCCTGCTGACCACCCTTGACGCGGTATGCCGCCCTGACGGCGAGACGTGGTCCAGCGAGCGGGTCGTCATCTTCACGGAGTACGCCGCGACGCTGGCCTGGGTTGTCGGGCTCCTCGAGCAGCACGGCTACGGCGACGTCGTCGCGACCATTCAGGGGTCCACCCCGACCGAGGAGCGAGAGCAGATCCGGGCCCGCTTCACCGCGCCCCCGAACGAGGACCCGGTGCGTGTCCTCGTCGCCACGGATGCGGCCGGCGAAGGGATCGACCTTCAGGGTCATTGTCATCGCCTCATCAATCTTGATGTGCCGTTCAACCCGTCCCGGCTCGAGCAGCGCATCGGCCGCATCGACCGTTACGGCCAGCGGTTCGCGCCGGAGATCTACTACCTCGCCGCCACCGACTCGACGAGCACGTATGCCGCCGACGTCGACTTCCTTCGCCGGATCGCCGAGAAGGTGAGCACCGTGGCAGCCGACCTCGGCTCGGTCAACCCGGTCATCGACGCCGAGATCCAGAGCCACTTCGGCGGCGCCCGAGTGACCCCGACGGCTCGCCGGCCCACCAAGGGGGCGACGGCGGTCAACAAGTCCCTGGCCGGGGAGCAGGAGCTCAATGCGCAGCTCACCGAGCTGGCCCGAACCTATGGCACTCGCAAGGAGGCACTGCACCTCACGGCCACGAGCAGCCGCCGCGTCGTCGACACTGCCTTGGCCCTCTCGGGCCAGCCGACCCTTCAGGAGTACGGCGATGAGGACACCGACGCCGAGGTGCTCCAGATCCCCAGCCTTGGCAGCGGATGGCACAAGGCGCTCGAAGGCATCGACACCCGCCTCCGGCCCGGCGTGCTGCGGCCTATCACGTTCGATGACCAGGCGGCCAAGGACCGCACGGACATCGTGCACATCCATCTGGGCCACGCCCTGCTGCAGAAGTCGGCCCGCATCCTGCGCAACAGCCTGTTCGGCTCCGACTCGCGGGTGCACCGGGTGACCGCGGTCGTCGTCCCCGATCTCGACTACTCCTGCGTGGCAGCGGTGTCCCGGCTGGTCCTGGTGGGTCGAGGTGGCCTTCGCCTGCACGAAGAGGTCTTCCTCACCGGCATCCGCATCAAGGGCAACGCCATGGCCGAAGACAAGGTCAACCACCTGCTCGACCGGGCCCTCGACGGGACCGGCCTGGAGCTGGCCAGCGACCCGGTGCGCCGCCAGCTGGCCGAACGGTGGAACGCGGGCGGCTCGCGCATGCATGGGCGTCTGACCGAGGCCATGGGCCGACGGGCCGAGCGCCGGCAGAAGGCCGTCACCAACCAGCTCGACGAGCGCCGAGACGCCGATATCGATCGCGCCCGCCGAATCTTCGCGGCATTCCGCACCAACCTCAACGACTCGCTGCGGGCTTTGAGGGATGCCGAGGATGAGCGCGAGTTCATGCTCGCGCTGCCCGACGACCAACGTGACCAGCGCCGCCGCGACATCGTCCGGATGGAGGAGCGGCTCAGCACGCTCGGCGAGGAGGAGCGTCGCGAGGTGCAAGCGCTGCGGGATCGGTATGCCGACGTCCAGCCCTACGTGTCGGCTGCCGCGGTGGTCTTCGCGGTGACCCCACAGGATGCCGCCGAGATGGGCGGTGATCGCTGATGCCTCGCCCGCGCCAGGTCGGGACTCGCCCGCCGGCCAGATCTGGTCGCGACCAGCACCGGCAGTGGCTCGCCTCCGTCGAAACCGACGGGCCATTTCTCGCTCTCCCGCCACTGCTGCGGGTCTGGCCGCAGGGAATGCCACCGATCGACCCCGATGCCAAGGCAGCCCTGACAGCCGCGAAACCAGAGTTCGACCGCGCATGGGACCGTTGGCAGGTTCAGCGGAAGGACCCCGCCGCTGCCGGTACCTACCGGGTGGCCCGCGACCGGTGGGTCGAGGTGGTGCTGCGCGACGTCCTCGGATGGGCAGACCTGTGGCAGCCGGGCGACCCCGCGATCACCAGCAGCTCGGTGACCTCGCCTGATCGTTCGGTCACCGTCGAAGCCGCGGGTGCCCTGAGAGTCGGCGACCGGGTCGGCGCGCTCGTCTGGGTCATCGACCCCGTCGATGGGCTTGGAGACCTGACCGACGA
>JAKDLQ010000133.1 GCA_030452775.1 Micrococcales bacterium
TCATCAAGAAGCGCCGCAAGCGGATGGCCAAGAAGAAGCACCGCAAGCTGCTGCGCAAGACGCGCCACCAGCGTCGCAACAAGAAGTGACGTCGGCGGGCCTCCCGCCCGCCAGCGGCAACCACAGGCGATCCCTGCCTTCGGCGGGGGTCGCCACGGCCCGTCGGGTCCCGGCCCGGTAGGTAGGCTGTAGACGGACGCGGCCGCGGCACTGGGCGACTGGTCAAACGACGGGCGATGCAGCGCCGGCGATGATGGTTCGATGAGGGGGCAGGAGGCAGCGGATGGCCAATGTGGTGCTTGTCACCGGCGTGTCTCGCTACCTCGGGGGCCTGTATGCGCGCCATCTCAGTGCCGACAGCACCATCGATCGCATTCTCGGTGTCGACGTCGTCCCGCCACGACACTCGATCGGCCGGGCCGAGTTCGTGCGGGCCGACATCCGCAACCCGATGATCGGACGGATCATGCGCCAGGCGGGGGTCGACACCGTCGTGCACCTCAACGTGCTGGCCACACCGAAAGACACGGGAGGGCGGGCGACGCAGAAGGAGATCAACGTCATCGGCACGATGCAGCTGCTCGCTGCGTGCCAGAAGTCCGAGAGTGTCGCTCGGCTCGTCGTGAAGTCCTCTGCGGCGGTCTACGGCTCGTCGCCGCGCGATCCGGCGGTGTTCACCGAGGAGATGAACCCCAAGTCGATGCCTCGGGCCGGCTTCGGCAAGGACTCGGTGGAGGTCGAGGGCTACGTCCGGGGCTTCTCGCGGCGTCGTCCCGATGTGGAGATCACCATGTTGCGCATGGCCAACGTGATCGGCCCGACGATCCGCACCTCCATGACCGACTTCTTCTCGCTACCCGTCGTGCCCGTCCCGATCGGCTACGACGCCCGCTTTCAGTTCCTCCACGAGGATGACGCCGTCGCCGCGTTGGCACGGGCCACCACGGGACCGCCCGTGGGAATCGTCAACATCGCCGGCGAGGGCTTCGTCACCGTGCTGCAGTGTGCGGCTCTGGCCAAACGCCCGATCCTGCCGGTCCCGCTGCATTCGGCGGGTCTGCTCGGCGGCATCGTCAGGCGTACCCGACTCGCCGACTTCTCCCCGGACCAGTTGGACTTCCTCGCCTTCGGCCGTGGCCTCGACACCAATCGGATGCGCGTCGTGCTCGACTTCGAACCCAGCTACACGACGCGCACGGCCTTCGAGGACTTCGCGCGAAGCCGGGCCTCCGTCCTGCCTGGTCGGGACGGGGTGAGCGAGGTCGTCAGCGGCGCCGCCGAAGGCACGGTCTCGGCGATCGCTCGCGTCTTCGAGAGGATTCAGCAGTGACCGATCCCACTCACCCAACCGACTCAAGGGACCCCACTGACCGCGAGACCGGGTCTGCCGGGCCCGAGACTCGGCGGAGCCCGGTAACCCCATCGGCCCGCTCGAGTCAGAAGGCGCCGGCGCGCAAGGATGCACGGCGCGGCCCCCTCGCAGCGGGTGCGGCCCGAGCCGGCGGGGAGCGGCAGCGACGCTCCGGGACTCCGCTGATCTCGGCGACGGAGCCGATCGAGGTGAGCCAAGCTCGCCGGGCACTCGCCCGAACCCAGGCCTCAGGCGCGGGCCAGGCCACGCCGGCTTCCGGCACTCCCTCGGCCGCAGACACGAAGCGGACCGGCCGCCCGGCCCGACCAGGTCCTGCCCGAGGGCGTTCCAAGAGCCCGGCCGGGACTCGCCCCGGTGCCGCCACGGGCACGGCCGAGGTGCGGCCGCTTCGGCAGGTGTCGCCCGTGCAGCGGATCGGCGCCGCTGCCGAGTCCGCCGCCGAGCCCGAGTCGGCCCCGGCAACCGGTCCATCGACGTTGTGGAGCGGAGCCATTGCGCGCCCCGGCCGGCTCGTGGGTGCGGTCCTGAACGCGGCCGAGTCGAGCTCTCGCGTGAACACCGATCCGGCGGAGCTGGTCCAACTCGCCGTGAACGTGCTCCGCGCCGCCGCCTCGTCAGCGGGCCTGCCGACCGAGGAGGCAGAACGACAGGTGGCTCAGGGGCTGGCCTATCTGCGCCGACGCCTCTCCGGGTCCTACGAGGTCGACGAGTTCGGCTTCGACAAGGACTTCACGACGAGTGTCTACCTGCCGCTACTGCGTCCGCTGTACCGGAAGTGGTTCCGGATCGAGGTGAAAGGCATCGAGAACATCCCTGCCACCGGGGGCGCGTTGATCGTGTCCAACCACTCCGGGACCATCGCGCTCGACTCGGTGATGACCCAGGTCGCGGTTCACGACGAGCACCCGCAGCAGCGCCACCTACGTATGCTCGGTGCCGACCTTGTGTTCCAGACCCCGTTCGTCGGAACGGTCGCGCGACGCTCAGGGTCCACGCTTGCCGCCAACACCGACGCCGAGCGGCTCCTCACGAGCGGTGAGCTCGTCGGCGTCTGGCCGGAGGGCTTCAAGGGCGTTGGCAAGCCGTTCAGCGAGCGCTACAAGCTGCAGCGTTTCGGCCGGGGTGGCTTCGTGGCAGCCGCCTTGCGGACCGGGGTGCCGATCATCCCCTGCTCGATCGTCGGCGCCGAGGAGATCTATCCCATCATCGGCAACATGCCCACGATCGCTCGCCTACTCGGTGTGCCGTATGTGCCCGTCACACCGACCTTCCCCCTGCTCGGTCCGCTCGGGCTCGTCCCGCTCCCGAGCAAGTGGTTCATCGAGTTCGGGACACCCATCGACACCGCCCAGTTCGGGACGGACGCGGCCGACGACCCGATGCTCGTCTTCGATCTCACCGACCAGGTGCGCGAGACGATCCAGCAGACGCTCTACAGCCTGCTCATGCACCGTACGTCGATCTTCGCCTGAGCAGCCGTCTGCTCCCGAGGCAGGCGGTCCGGCTGTCCTACAGCGCAGGCCTACACGGCGGGCCCGCACTGCGGGCCGGCTTTCCTACACTGAGGGAATGGACGACGTCACAACGGACACCTCGCCCCGAGTCACGCTGATCGGTCGCGGTGACTGCCACCTGTGCGACGAGGCCCGTACGGTCATCGAGCGTGTCACGACGGAACTCGGCGTGTCGTGGGAGGAACGGTCGGTCGATGATGACGTTCGCCTGCGTCAGCGCTACGCGGATCAGATCCCGGTCACCCTGGTCGACGGACGCCAACACGACTTCTGGCGCGTGGACGAGGCGCGGTTGCGTGTCGCTCTGGCCCCCGGGTCATCTCGCGGGTGAGCTCGTCATGGGCGGCCACGGCGGCACCGCTACCGGCTCACTTTGTGCATCGCTTCACAAACGTCTAGCCTGAGAAGCCCACGACGTGCTCCGCGTTCGGCTCGGACGCATGACGAAAGGAGCCGGTGACCCAGCGTGTCCGCCGACCCAACTCAGCGTCGAGATGTGCCTGACGCGACCGTGGCGCGACTGCCGGAGTATCTCAGGACGCTGTCACGGCTTGCCGAGCGGGGTATCCACTCGGTCTCCTCGGAGGAGCTTGCGGCCGCAGTCGGGGTGCGGTCGGCTCAGCTGCGCAAGGACCTCAGCCACCTCGGCTCCTACGGCGTGCGAGGTGTCGGGTACGAGGTGGAGACGCTCGCGTTGGAGATATCGCGCGTTCTCGGCCTCACCGGGGACTGGCCGGTGGCCATCGTGGGAATGGGCAACCTCGGACGTGCCCTCGCCTCATACTCCGGCTTTGTCACGAAAGGTTTCCGCATCGTCGGGCTGTTCGACGACGACCCGCACCTCGAGGGCGAGCAGGTCGGCGGTATCACGATCAGGCCGTTGCACGAACTCGCCGCCCAGGTCGAGGAGCACCCGATCGCGATCGGCGTCATCGCCACGCCCTCACGCGCGGCCCAGGACGTGTGCGACTCCCTCGTTGCGGCCGGGGTCGCCTCGATCCTCAACTTCGCCCCTGTCACCCTCACCGTCCCGGTGAGCGTCGACGTCCGCCGCGTCGACCTGTCGACCGAGCTGCAGATTCTGGCCTTCCACGCCCAGCGTCGCGCGCTCGCCGCGGCGGGCCTCAACGAGCGGGGCGACCGACGTGGCGATGACCTCATCGACGCCCACCAACACCTCGGGCCGGTGGTGTCCCGGTGAGCCTTCTCGTCATCGGCCTGTCGCATCACACCGCGCCGATCACCATCCTCGAAGACCTGGCAAACGACGCCGACCGGGCGGTCGCCATCGCCAGTCGGGTCCGTGCCTGCCCCGTGGTGTCCGAGGTCATCATCCTGTCGACCTGCAACAGGTTGGAGGTGTACGCCGAGGTGTCTGCCTTCCACCCCGCCGTGTCGGCCGTGGGCCAGGCACTCGAGGCGGTCTCGGGCGAGGACGGCCAGACCCTGGTGGACCACCTCTACGTACGCTACGACGACAACGCGGTGGCCCACGCCTTCGCGGTCGCCTGCGGCCTGGACTCGATGGCCGTCGGCGAGGGCCAGATCCTCGGCCAGATGCGCGATGCCCTCGCGCTCGCACAGCGGTCCGGGATGGTCGGAGAGTCGCTCAACTCGCTCTTCCAGCAGGCTCTACGGGTAGGCAAGCGCGCCCACGCCGAGACCGCCATCGACCAGCACAGCGTCTCGCTCGTCGAGGCCGGGCTCGAGGAGGCGTCGACACTCCTTGGCTGTCTGGCCACGGTGCGCGCATCCGTCATCGGGGCCGGTGCGATGAGCGGCCTGTCCGTCGCCGCCCTCGCCCGGGCTGGTGTCGGGGAGCTCGAGATCGTCAACCGGACACCGGAGCGGGCGCATCGGCTGGCTCGGTCAGCCGGTGGCCGATTCCGCGACTGGGCGGACCTCACGGACGTCATCGCCACGAGCGACCTCGTCGTCTCCTGCACCGGCGCTGTCGGTCACGTCATCACCGGCACACTCCTGGCAGACGCGGCGGCGCGTCGAGATCTCCGCGCCCAGGTGATCATCGATCTCGCCCTGCCGCGAGATGTCGAGCCGGCCTCCGAGTGGCCCGCTGCGCTGCCCACGGTCACCGTTCTCGACCTCGAAACCCTCGGGGGGCTGCTCGGGGATCGGTCCGATCAGCCCGAGGTCGATGCGGTCAAGGCACTGGTGGCAGGAGAGGTGGCGTCCTACCAGACGCGCCGGGTCGAGCACGCCGTCGCACCGACGGTGGCCGCACTCCGGCACCGTGCAGCCCAGGTCGTGGCCGCGGAGATGGACCGCCTCGACCACCGACTCCCCGATCTGGACGACCACTCGCGCGCGGAGATCGCACTGACAGTGCACCGCGTCGTCGAGAAGCTGCTCCACACGCCCACCCGGAGGGTGAAGCAGTTCGCCTCGGAAGGCAACGTCGGACCATACGAGACCGCGCTGCGCGAACTGTTCGACCTTGACCTCGACGATGTCGCCAACGTCGCGGTGCCGCCGAAGCGGGTGGGCGCATGACATTCGTGCGACTGGGCACCCGCCGCTCCGCCCTGGCCATGAGCCAGTCCAGCTGGGTGGCTGATCGAGTGCGGGCCCTCGGCCATGATGTCGAACTCGTCGAGATCACGACCGAGGGAGACGTGTCGGGTGAGCTGCTCACCGCGATCGGCGGTACGGGCGTCTTCGCGGCAGCGATCCGGCACGCGGTGCGCGAGCGCCGGATCGACTGCGCCGTGCACTCGCTCAAGGACCTGCCGACGGCACCCGAGGAGGATCTGCTGATCGCAGCGATCCCGACGCGCGAGGACAGCCGAGATGTCCTCGTCGCACGCGACGGACTGACGCTTGGCGAGCTGCCGCCGGGCTCCGTGGTCGGCACCGGCTCTCCGCGGCGCGCCGCCCAACTCGCCGCCTTGGGCCTCGGCCTCGAGGTCCGACCCATCCGGGGCAATGTCGACACGCGCCTGGGGCTGGTCACGTCCGGTGCGCTCGATGCCGTCGTGTTGGCCCGCGCCGGCCTCGCGCGCCTCGGACGCCTCGCTCACGTCACCGAGGTCCTCGACCCGATCCAGGTCCTCCCGGCAGCCGGACAGGGTGCTCTCGCCGCCGAGTGCCGCGCCGACCGCGCCGACGTGATCGCAGCCCTGGCACCACTCGATGACATCGATACCCGCACCTGCGTGAGCGCCGAGCGAGCCGTGCTCGCCGCCCTCGAAGCGGGATGCACCGCCCCCATCGGGGCGCTCGCCGAAGTGGTCGACGGCGAGGACGGCCTCGAGCTGTCGCTGCGCGCCGTCGTCGGCACCGAGGACGGAGCCACCCTGCTGCGTCGATCCCTCGTCGGCCCCTACACCGAGCCGGAAGCCCTCGGGGCCCGACTCGCCCAGATCCTCCTCGAGGACGGCGCCGCCGACCTCCGAGGCCCGACCCCAGCCGATACGCACCCCCCGGAGCATGTCTCGTGACTCGTTCGCGCCAGCCGTCCCGTCCTCCCATCG
>JAKDLQ010000134.1 GCA_030452775.1 Micrococcales bacterium
AGCGTCAGGGCATATCCGGTGCGCTCGTGCTCCAGGGACTTGGCGAAGACGACCCCGACGACCCGCCCCTCGGCATCGACGAGGGGCCCGCCGGAGTTGCCCGGCCGGATCGTCGTGTTGAGGGAGTAGATCTCGCGCACCACCCGGTCGGTGCCGTAGATGTCGAGGCCGCGAGCATCGAGGATGGAGCGGACTCGGGCCGGCACCACCCGGTAGGGACCATCGAGCGGGAATCCCGCGACAGCGGCAGGCGCGCCACGGGAGAGCGGGGTGCCGAGGCGCAGCGCAGGGGCAGCGAGTCCCGGCACGTTGATGACGGCCAGGTCGCGGCCGGGGTCGAGCACGACGATCTCGCCCGCCAGCCGCTGGCCCTGACTCTCGACCCGGATCGCGTCGGAGCCGGCGATCACGTGGGCGTTGGTGACAACCTGCCCCGGGCGAAGCACCCACCCGCTCCCCTCCTGATCGCGCTGGCAGGAGTCCGATCGGGTCGTGACCTTGACGACGGACGGGCGGATCGCCGTGATGGCGCCCGACCCGGCGGTGCCCGGATCGGGCGGGCTCACCGGGGTGATCGGCTCCGGCTGCAGGCCGCCGAAGACCTGCGGGAATCCCTGCTGGGAAAGGAATCCACGGAAGGACGCGAACAGCTGGGCCGACTGGTCCGGCACGATCCGATCGATCGCCTGGAGCACCCTGGAGTCGGCGGTGGCTCGCGCCACCGACGGGTTGCCGATCGTGCGCAGGGATGCCCCGAGAAAGCCGATGATGAGCGCCGCAGCCACGGTGACAGCCACCGCGCCCAACACGTGATCGGCCCGGCGCAACGTGCGCCATCCCATCCCCCGACGGATCGCGGTGCCGACCAGACTGCCGAGGACCTGCCCGACCCAGCCGAGCAGCACGACTCCGGCGACGACCACGACGATCCGCAGTCTCGCGTCGTCGGCAACGGCCGGCCAGTTGCGAAGGCCGGCCGGCAGCAGCCAGATACCCACGAGCGCGCCACCGAAGAAGCCGACGAGCGAGAAGACGCTCGAGACGAAGCCCTGCCGGTACCCTGACACGGCATAGGCCGCGAGGAGCAGCACGATCACGAGATCGAGCAGGCGACCCCCGGTCATGGGCGGCGCCCGGTCAGGTGACGATCCGGCAGGGGCCGCTCCCTGGAGCGGTCCCACTCGATGGTGCGCCCCCCGAGCTCGAGGACCTTGTCGACCAACCCCGCCGTGAAGCCCCACAGGAGCAGGCCATCGATGTCGAACGCGGGTCCCCTGAAGCCGCTCGGATGCACGACGGTGAAGCGGGTGGCCGGATCGAGCAGGTGAGCGATGGGGACGACGAGGACGTCGTGCACCTCCCCCGGGTCCCTGACGCCGATGGGCGTGGGTATCGCCCACCAGCCGATGACCGGGGCGACGAGGTTGGCGCTCGGCCGCAGGAACAGCGAGGGCAGGACGCCGACGATGTCCACGCCGTCCGGCTCGAGCCCGGTCTCCTCCCAGCCCTCGCGCAGGGCCGTCGCGACGAGATCATGATCCGCCGGTTCCCGGCCACCCCCGGGGAAGGAGATCTGGGCAGGATGTGAGCGCATGGTGTGTGAGCGTTCGGTGAGCACGACGTGCTCACCGTCGCCCGCCGCCTTGGCAGGGGGCGGCGCGAAGAGCATGAGCACCGCAGACTCACGACCCCCATCGTCCGGGGGTTGGAAGCGAGAGAACCAGGTCGGGTCGATCTCGTCGGCATGGTGGACCGCACGGCTGAGCCACTCGGGGCGCGGCCAGCCAGCGGGGCCAGGGACAACGACGCCGTGCGGCCCGGAATGGGTCGCCACGAGGGTGTCAGTCGGCCGATCCGGCTCGATCGGCAGGGCGGGTCCGGTCACGTGGGCGCCAGTTCGTACTTGAGCAACGCGGCCGCCTTGTCGGGGTCGGTCTCGCCGATGCCGTAGCTGGGGCACCAGCGAGCGACCGGGCACGCGCCGCACGCGGGCCGCTTGGCGTGACAGGTGCGGCGGCCGTGGAAGATGACGACGTGGCTCAGCATCGTCCAGTCCTTGCGCAGGAACAGCGCGCCCACCGCATGCTCGACCTTGACCGGGTCCTGCTCGTCCGTCCATCCGAAGCGGCGGGCAAGCCGGCCGAAGTGCGTGTCCACCGTGATCCCGGGGATGTCGAAGGCGTTGCCCAGCACCACGTTGGCCGTCTTGCGCCCGACGCCGGGCAACGTCACGAGGTCTTTGAGACGGCCCGGCACCTCGCCGTCGAAGCGTTCGACGAGCGCCGCACCGAGCTTGATGAGCGAGTCGGTCTTCGCGCGGTAGAAGCCGGTCGGTTGGACGATCCTCTCCAGCTCCGCCCGGTCAGCACCCGCGTAGCCGGCCGCACTGCGGTACTTCGCGAAGAGCACCGGGGTGACCTTGTTGACACCGACGTCGGTCGTCTGCGCGGACAGGATCGTCGCGACGAGCAGCTCGAGTCGGGTCGTGAAGTCGAGTTCGCAGCGCGCGTAGGGGTAGCGCTGGCGCAGGACGCGATACATCTTGCGGGCCCGGCGGGTCCGCGCGACGGGGCTCTCCTCGAGTCGAGGCGATGCGGCGGATGACACAGGGGCCACTGTATGCCGCCAGCCTGGCACCTGCCGAGCAAACCCGGGACGTGGCACACTGACTGCGTGGATGTCGATGTGGTCCGGCGCGCCCCCTTGTTTCATGCCCTCGACGACGACGCGGCCACGGCCCTCCAGTCGCAGATGAGCCGGTCGCGCCTGGAGCGCGGCGACGTCCTCTTCCACGAGGGAGATCGGGGCGACACCCTCTATGTCATCGCCGAGGGCAAGATCAAGGTGGGCCGGACCAGCCCGGACGGCAGGGAGAATCTCGTCGCTGTCCTCGGCCCCGGCGAGATGTTCGGTGAGCTCAGCCTCTTCGACCCCGGACCCCGCACCATGACCGCGACCGCCGTTGCCGAGACCCAGCTGCTCGGCCTGCGCAACGAGTCGCTCACCGCGGTCCTCACCGGGCGGCCCGAGGTCTCCAAGACGCTGCTGGCCGCTCTCGCCCAGCGTCTGCGCCGGACCAACGCGCACCTGGCCGACCTCGTCTTCACCGACGTGCCCGGCCGCGTCGCCAAGGCCCTGCTCGACCTGTCGGAGCGCTTCGGCCGACCGGTCGAGGGCGGCATCCTCGTCTCCCACGACCTGACCCAGGAGGAGCTCGCGCAGCTCGTCGGCGCGTCCCGCGAGACGGTCAACAAGGCCCTCGCCGACTTCGCCACGCGCGGCTGGCTGCGGCTCGAGGCCCGCGCCGTGCTGCTGCAGGACATCGAGCGCCTCAACCGCCGCGCCCGCTGACCCGTCGGTGTCCCGCCACCGTCCCGCCACGGCTCCCGGCTCAGGAGTGGGTGCGCAGGTAGGCGAGCTGGGCCTCGACCGACAGCTCAGCCGCCGGCCAGAGCTCGCGTGGCACGTCGGCATAGACGAGCTCGACGACCTCGCGCGCGGTGGTGGTCCCGCCCGTGATGGCGGCGCGCACCTGATCGAGTCGCTCGGCCCGGTGCCCCAGGTAGTACGTCACCGTCGCCGCCGCGTCGGGGACGAACGGCCCGTGCCCGGGCAGGATGCTCGTCACCGTCCCGGCCCGAGTCAGCCGTTCGAGCCGGTCCAACGACTCGAGATAGTCCTCGAGGTTCCCGTCGGGCCAGGCCACGACGGTCGTCCCTCTGCCGAGGATGGTGTCACCGGTGAGGAGCATGTTGTCCGCGGGCAGGACGAAGGAGAAGGAGTCGCTCGTGTGCCCGGGCGTGTGGACCGCGAGGATCTCGAGCCCGCCGACCCGGATCGTCTCCCCGGGACGCACGTCGTCGTGACCCCGCCCGAAGGCCCGGACCGGCGCTGCCGACAGCTGCGCGAACCGGTCGGCGGACCCGGCGTGATCGTCGTGCCCATGGGTGAGCAGGGTGAGCGCGACCCGGCGTCCGGTGTCCGCGACGTGCCCGAGCACCGCCTGCAGGTGTCCCTCGTCGAGGGGCCCGGGGTCGAGGACGATGGCCGCCGACGAGCCCGGCTCGGACAGCACCCAGGTGTTGGTCCCCTCGAGCGTCATCGCGGACGCGTTGGGGCACAGGACACAGGAGGCCCGCGGGCTCATCTGTCCACCTGCCCACCCGGGGTCGGGCTGGGCGCCCCTCACGGCCGCGTCCTCATGCCTCGACCAGCCGCATCGCAGGGCCGTCCGGCGTGTCGATGACATCGGGCATGATGCACGGCAGGTTGTCGGCGTGCGAGACGAACTCTGCTGCGCTGGCAGCGTCGCGGATCTCCTCCACGCACACGACGGTGGGCGGGAGCATGAGCGCGGTGCCGGCGGCATACGACTCGATGAGGCGCACCGGCTGGACCCACTCCGCGCGGTCGGCCTCGGACGTGTCCCCGTCGGCGACCTGATGCTCGGGCATCCGCGCCGCGAAGAACCACGTGTCGAATCGTCGGGGCTCGAAGCGCGGGGTGATCCAGTGCGCCTTGGCGACCATGAGATCCGAGCGCAGGAGGAGGCCATGCGTGCGAAGCACGTGCCCGAGCGAGACCTCCCGGCCGATGAGGGCGTCGCGAGCGGCCCGCCACCGATCCACCCTGACGTCGGCCAGGGGCCCGGTGGCCGCATCGCCGGCGAAGAGGACCCCGCACTCCTCGAAGACCTCCCGGACCGCGGCGGCGACGAGCATCTGCGCCTGCGCCGGAGTGCAGCGCAGGCGCTGCGCCCAGTCGCCCGGGCTCGGACCCGCCCACGGCAGGTCCTCCTCGCCGTCGCGTGGGTCGACCCCGCCGCCCGGGAAGACCATACTGTTGGGGGCGAACGCCATGTGGGAGACCCGGCGCAGCATGAACACCTCGATGCCGCCGCCGCCGTCTGGACGACGGTCACGCACGAGCATGACCGTGCTGGCCCGGCGGGGTACCGCCTCCTCCCACCGCTGGCCCGACAACCACCGCACCGCGGGCGTGTCGATGCCGGGCGTGCTCGTCAGGGAGAAGAGGCGACTCATCGCGCCGCTCACCCCTCGACGGAGACGATGACCTCGACCTCGACCGGCGCGTCGAGCGGGAGCGCGGCCACGCCGACCGCCGAGCGCGCGTGAACCCCCTTGTCGCCGAAGGCCTGCGCAAGCAGCTCGCTCGCGCCGTTGATGACGCCGGGCTGCCCGGTGAAGCTCGGGTCGCTCGCCACGAACCCGACGACCTTGATGACCCTGGCGACCGTGTCGAGGTCGCCGATCTCGGACTTGATCGCGGCGATCGCGTTGAGGGCACACGTGGCGGCATGGCCCTTGGCGTCCTCGGCGCTCACCTCGGCGCCGACCTTGCCGGCGGCGGCAAGTGCGCCGCCCGCCATCGGGAGCTGGCCGGAGGTGAAGACGAGGTTGCCGTCGCGAACGACGGGAACGTAGGCGGCGACGGGCGGGACGACCTCGGGAACGGTGAGGCCGAGCGCGGACAGGCGCTCTTCGACAGCGGACATGTGATCAGCCTTTCGGTCGCTTGAAGTAGGCCACGAGGCTCGCCCCGTCAGGGCCGGGCACGACCTGGACGAGCTCCCAGCCGTCGGCGCCGAAGTTGTCGAGGATCTGCTTCGTGTTGTGGATGAGCAAAGGTGCGGTGAGGTACTCCCACGTGGTCATGTGCGCCACCCTACCGACCTGCGCGCGGTGACACGATGCCCGTATGCCGGCTCCCCTGCCCGACCCGCACTCCGAGGCGGTCCTTTCGCGCGCGGTCCCGCCGCCGGACCGCACCCACAGCTACGGGCCCGACCCCGCTCAGGTCTACGACGTGCGCCTCCCGCACTCCCCATCGAGTGGCCCCGTCATCCACAGGGTGACGGTCCTGCTCGTCCACGGCGGGTTCTGGCGGGCAGCGGATGACCGGACGCACGCGGGCGCGGCGGCGCAGGCCCTCGCTGGGGCCGGCTTCCATGTCGCGGTCGGTGAGTACCGCCGTTCCGGTATGCCGGGAGGCGGCGTCCCCGGCACCCTCGAAGACGTCACGGCCCTCGTCGCGGCCGTCACGCATGACCCCCGTCTCCCGCGGCGCCTTGTCCTCGTGGGGCATTCGGCCGGCGGTCATCTCGTGGCCTGGGCGGCGAACCATGCCTGGGCGGCGCGATCCGTCGGCGTCCTGGCCCTCGGTGGCTGTCTCGACCTGGCCGCCACGGACCGTCTCGGGCTCGGCGCGAATGCGGCTCGTGACTTCCTCGGTGGCGGACCGGAGGAGGCGCCGGCAGCCTGGACCCTGGCCGACCCGGTGACCTCGCTGCCGCCTCGGGTCCCGGTCC
>JAKDLQ010000135.1 GCA_030452775.1 Micrococcales bacterium
TGGTGGCCAGCGTGCGGGAAAAGCCGGTTACCTCGCTGGCGATCGCCGCGGGCGCCGATGTCCTCGTCGCCCGCCCCCCACGGGGCCCACGCCTCGGCCGTGCCGGCGCTCGTCGTGCGCACCGCCGCGCTCGACTCCGATCTGCCGCTGCTCGACTACCTGCCGGCCGGCCCACCCGACAGCCTCGTCTCCTGGGTCCGCCGCGGCGAGGGCCTGATCGGCTGGGGCGCCGTGCTGCGCTTCCGCGCGGGCGGGCCCGCCCGTTTCGCCGCGGCCGAGGACTGGTGGCAGGCGGTCGCCGCTCGCGCCGTCGTCCGGGACGAGATCGGCCTGCCGGGAAGCGGCCTGCTGTGCTTCGGCTCGTTCCCCTTCGCCGACGACTCGTCCGAGATCGGGCACCTGATCGTCCCGTCGACCATCGTCGGTCGTCGCGACGGCCGGACCTGGCGCACATCCATCACCCTCGACCCGCAGCTGTCCCCCATGGAGGTCCCGGCTGGCGGCGCGCAGCCTGCCCCGCCGGTGGACGTCGCCTTCTCCGACGGGTCCGTGAGCCCGTCCGACTATGCGCACGCAGTGGGCCGCGCCGTCTCCCGGATCGCCGCCGGCGAGCTTGACAAGGTCGTGCTCGCCAGGGACCTCGTCGCCACGTCGTCCGCTCCCATCGACTCACGGTGGCTGCTGGGACGCCTCGCCGAGCGCTACCACAACACGTGGGTCTTCTCCGTCGCCGGCCTGCTCGGCGCGACCCCGGAACTCCTCGTGCGCCGGGACCAAGGGCTCGTCAGCTCGCGGGTCCTTGCCGGGACGATCCGTCGGAGCGGCGACGACGCCAAGGACCTCGCCCTCGCGGCGTCGCTCGCCCGCTCCTCCAAGGATCTCGAGGAGCACGAGTACGCCGTGCGCTCCGTCGCCGAGGCGCTGGCCCCGCACTGCTCGTCGATGAACGTGCCCGAGGCGCCCTTCGTCCTGCACCTGCCCAACGTCATGCACCTGGCCACCGACGTCGTCGCCGTCGCCGCGGACGACGCGTCGTCGCTCTCCCTGGCCGCGGCCCTGCACCCGTCGGCAGCCGTCGGCGGCACCCCGAACGCCATTGCCCAGCAGGTCATCGCCGACCTTGAGGCGATGGATCGCGGGCGCTACGCGGGACCGGTCGGCTGGATGGATGGGCGAGGCGATGGGTCGTGGGGGATCGCCTTGCGCTGCGGAGTCTTCGCCCGGGATGATCCGGGCCACGTGCGCCTCTATGCCGGATGCGGCATCGTCGCGGGGTCCGACCCGGAGTCCGAGCTGGCCGAATCCGCCGCCAAGCTCGTCCCGATGCGCGATGCGCTCATGGGCACCTCGGACAACCTGACGCCGGACGCGCCGAGAGTGTCGTGACGTGAGCCCGGACCGCACCGCGTCCGCCCTGGCCGGTGCCCTCATCAGAGACTTGTATGCCGCTGGGCTGCGTGACGTCGTCCTCTCCCCCGGCTCGCGGTCGGCCCCGCTCGCCCTGGCCCTGCACGCGGCCGACCGCGCCGGCGACCTGCGCCTGCACGTGCGTGTCGACGAACGGTCCGCCGCGTTCGTGGCGCTCGGGCTCGCGACCGGCTCCCGGCTCCCGGTTGCCGTGGTCACGACGTCCGGGACGGCTGTCGGCAACCTGATGCCGGCGGTCATGGAGGCGCACCACTCCGGGCGGCGGCTCATCGTCATCAGTGCCGACCGGCCCGACCGGCTGCGAGACTCGGGGGCCAACCAGACGACACGACAGGCTGGGCTTTTCGGCACGTTCGCGCCATGTCATGACCTGACTCCGGATGCCGGACGCACGCAGATCGAGGCTGCGGTGGCAGCCGCCTGGTCCGCTGCCGGACCGACCCAGATCAACGTCCAGTTCGACGGCGACCTGCTGCCTGCCGGCGGCCCTGACACGTGGTGGACCGACAGTCCGGATTCGGCCACGGGTGACGACCGGCGACCGCCGGATTGGTGGCCCCAGGCACGGGCGGACGGTCCTGCTGCCGCCGAGCGTGCGCCCGAGGTCGTGCCGAACGGCCCACGGACGGTGGTGGTCGCCGGAGATGACGCCGGTCCGGCGGCGCGCCTGCTCGCCGAGGCCGGCAACTGGCCGCTGCTGGCCGAGCCCACGTCGGGCGCCCGGACCGGACGTCACGCGATCCGCACCTACCGGCTGCTGCTCGGCACCGCGTTGCGCGATGACATCGAGCGCGTCATCGTGGCGGGGCATCCGACCCTCTCGCGCCCGGTCACCGGCCTCATCGCAGACCCTGCGCTCGAGGTGCTGGCCGTCCGCGGCCGTCACCGCATCGCGACCGACCCCGGGCGCACGGCGCGGCATGTCGACTCGATGCCCGACGTGGCCCGCCCCGACGGCCCGGCGTGGCTGGACCGGTGGCGCACCGCAGACCTCGCCGTGGGTTCCCGGCTCGACGAGTCGCTCTCGGGGAAGGCGCTGACACCACTCTCGGTCGCCGCGGTCATCGGCGCGGCCGTCGGGCCCGGGACGAGCCTCGTCGTGGGGTCGTCGAACCCGGTCCGCGACCTCGACATCATGGCGATACCGTGGCCGTCCCAGGAGCATCGCTTCGTCGCCGGCAACCGGGGGCTCGCCGGGATCGACGGGATGGTCTCGACCGCGATCGGTGTGGCACTCGGCCGCGCTCGCGCAACTCGGACCATCGCCTACCTCGGCGACCTGACCTTCCTGCACGACGTCAACGGGCTCCTGCTGCCCCACGGCGAGCGGCGACCGCCCCTGACCTTCGTCGTCCAGAACGACGACGGCGGGTCCGTCTTCGCGACGCTCGAGCAAGGCGACGTGCGCTACGCGAGCGCCTTCGAGCATGTTTTCGGGACGCCGCACGGCACCGATCTCGAGGCGCTCTGTCGAGCGCATCACACGGCATACGAGCGGATCACCGACATCGAGCGGTTGACGGCCGCGCTCGCCGAGGCGCCGTCCGGGATCCGCGTGCTGGAGGTCCCCGTGTCGCGGCGGGACCGAAGCGTCGAGGCGCAGTGGTTGGTCCGGCTCGCGGGCGCGGTCGGATCCGCACCTACGCCGCGGTAGGCCGTCCGCGGGGTACGTGCGTAGCCCCTCCCAGCCCCGATGCCGCGGTATGCCGCCCAGGGCCATCGGGCCGTGGGCGCGGACCAGAGCTGCGTGGCGCTCGCGCGGACCACTACCGTCCGCATCGACAACTCGTCAGCTTCATCCCCGCGCTCACACCTTGCCTTCGTGACCGAGCCATCCTGGGGCGCCGCACTGAGGTGGAGTACTGAGGCGCCGAGCAGCCAATCGCGCCCGACGGCACACGAAGCGTCTCAGTACGGCCCGGGATACGGCCACGACGACGCTGCCTCATCGGGCAGCGCTCCGGCCGTGCGGACGAGCTCGGCGTTGTCGTAGGCCTCCCGGCCGGACGGCAGCAACAAGGTGTCCTCGAACCCGATCCGCACCTGGCGACCGGCGGCCTGTCCCCACCGGAACACCGGCCAGGTCCAGGCACCCTCACCATGGACGAGCACCGGCTTGGGGCTCATCCCCAGCGCGGTGAGGATCCGCTCGGTCGCCCACACCCCGCTCACCCCGGGTGACACGCCGGGCACGGCCTCGGCGAGCACACGCTCGACCTGCCACGGCCAGTTCGTCGAGACGAACGCTATCGCCGCCCGTGGAGTCCAGATGCCCGCCTCGACCCCGATCCCCTTGGTGCTCAGCAGGCGCGCCACCTCGACCGCGCCCGGCTCGTGCCAATTGACGCTCGCGCAGTCCGGCCCGCCGTCGATCGGCATCGGCCAACTCCGGATGAGCGCCAGCTTCTCCCGGAAGTCGGCCGCGATCCCGTCACGGGTCGAGACGCTGACCCGCACGCCCGGGGCGTGGTGGCGGATCGCCGTGAGAGCCTCGGTGATGTCGAGCTCGCGCAGCGACTCGCGTCCGCTCTCGTCCCGTGGATGGACGTGCACCATCGTGGCGCCCGCCAGCACACAGTCGGCCGTGTCGGCCCCGAGTTGCTCTGGAGTGACCGGCAGTCGTGGATGGGCGCGGGTGCTCCGGTCGCCGTTGAGGCAGGCGATGATCATCGGCCGGCACCGTCCGCGACGAGCTGGTCGAACGCGCGTCCCAGCCGATCGCGCCACCACGCCTGCCGGCCCGGCGAGGGCGCCAGCGCCGCGAGCCGCCGCACACTCGGGTCAGGCCGAGCAGGTCGCAGGACACCGGCGACCGGCGCCATCGGCGGGTCCACGACGTCGTCGGCGAACAGGCCCACCGTGCCGAGACCGCAGGCGTGATCGAGGGTGGGTAGCGTCGCGGCCAGCCGCACGCCGGCGGCGATCCCGACACTCGTGTCGAGCGCCGATGAGACGACCGCGGGCAGCCCGCTCGCCTCGACGATCTCGAGGGCGGCGGCCACGCCACCGAGCGGGGCCGCCTTGACGACGATGAGGTCAGCCGCCTCGAGCGCTGACACCCGCAGCGGGTCGCCGGCCCGGCGGATCGACTCGTCGGCGGCGATGAGCACATCGATCCCCCTACGAGCCAGGCATGCCCGTAGCTCGGCGAGCTCCTCGACGGTGGCGCACGGCTGCTCCGCGTACTCGAGGCCGTATGCCGTGAGCTTCCCCAGCGCGCCGGCTGCGGTCTCGACGTCCCACCCGCCGTTGGCATCGATCCGGATCCGGCCGTGAGGCCCCATGGCCTCTCGCGCGGCAGCCACCCGGTCCACGTCATCGGCGAGAGCCTGGCCGCGCTCGGCCACCTTGACCTTGGCCGTGGTGCACCCGTCGAACCGGGCGAGGACCGCGCCCACCGACTCGGCCGCAACGGCGGGGACGGTCGCGTTGACCGAGACCACGTCACGCACCCGGGCCGGCTCGGCGGCATACGCCGACTCGATCCCGGCAGCGAGCCAACGCGCGGACTCGGCGTCGCCGTACTCGAGGAAGGGGGCGAACTCGCCCCAGCCAGAGGGGCCTTCGAAGAGGACCGCCTCGCGATGCTCGATCCCCCGGAAGCGGACCCGCATGGGGATCGAGACGACGTGGCAGCTAGCCAGCACCTCGTCACGGTCGGGGATGGTGTGCACCCCACCATCATGACCGACGGGCGACGCGATAGTGGCTGGATCAACTCCGTCCGTGCTCGGGGAACGCGACGTGCCGATCGTGGTTCGGGTCCGGTCCGGGCGTCGCCGCGACCGTGTCCCGCGTGGAGTCGGGGATCGGTGTGTGGTGCCGGCGGCGTTCGTGGCGCCTGCCCGTGCAATCCCTGCCCCCGAACACCCAGCAGAGGCCGAAGAGAGCCCAGAAGACATGCGTCGAGCCGGTGGTCATACCGACGATCCCGACCGCGCTGAGCGCGATGCCGGCGATGGCGAGGTTGCGAGGGGTGAACACGTGTCCTCCGAGGTCCTGCGATGCGGTGGGCTGATGATCTCGACGCTACGCGTGACACACGCTGCGCGCACGACCCTCTGTCAGGACCTGGCCATGACAGGTGTCACGGGTCGAGCAGCGGAACAGCCGAGCAGCGGAACGCGTGGTCGAGATATTGCGCCGGTCCACCGTTGACGTTGCGTATCGGCATGGGCCCGACCATAGTGCGGCCACTAGAGTGCCGCCGTGAGCATCGCGAGCCCAGCCCCCGTGTCCGAGATCTTCGATCCGGGTGAGTGGGAAGTCGTCCCGGGCTTCGACTTCACCGACATCACCTACCATCGGCGGCGTGCGCACGAGGGCCGTCCACAGGGCGAGTCGGGTGTCGTACGTGTCGCGTTCGACCGGCCCGAGGTGCTCAACGCGTTCCGCCCCCACACGGTCGACGAGCTCTATCGGGCGCTCGATCATGCACGGGTGTCCCCGAACGTCGGGGTCGTGCTGCTCACCGGCAACGGCCCGTCGGCCAAGGACAGCAACTGGGCCTTCTGCTCGGGCGGGGACCAACGGATCCGCGGACGGTCCGGCTACCAGTACGCGACCTCCCCTGACGCCGACCCGGACGCGTCCGGGGTCGACGAGGCGCGGGTCAAGGCTCAGGGCGGGCGCCTGCACATCCTCGAGGTGCAGCGCCTCATCCGCACCATGCCCAAGATCGTCGTCGCAGTCGTGGGCGGCTGGGCGGCCGGTGGCGGGCACTCGCTGCACGTGGTCTGCGACCTGACCATCGCCTCGCGCCAGGAGGCGCGCTTCAAACAGACCGACGCCGACGTCGGCAGTTTCGACGGGGGCTACGGCAGCGCCTATCTCGCCAAGATGGTGGGCCAGAAGTTCGCCCGCGAGATCTTCTTCCTCG
>JAKDLQ010000136.1 GCA_030452775.1 Micrococcales bacterium
TGAGGTCGTGCACGGCGTGAATGAGCCGCATCGCGGCCTCCCCGCGGTTGACGATGGCGATGCGCGAGATCATTTGAAGGGTTCTCCTTTGTCACCTGGCCCGGCCCGTACCTGGCCCGTACAGGGCCTGTACCTGGGCCCGTACGGGGCCTGTACCTGGGCCCGTGCGTACCCGATGCCCCTGAGCCTTGCACTCCCGGGCGCGACGGGCGAGTAGGTGCCACACAATTTTCCCTCGCGAGCAGCGACGTCACACCTCAAGATGCCGTATGCCGCTGGGCCGGCCACGCGGTCGTACCCCTCCAGGTGCCGGGTACCCGGCGCGCGTTGTGCGAAAGCCGGGCGCGCGTTGTGCGAAAGGGCGAGATCTCTGATCCACGGCCCGCACATCCCCGTCCCGGCCGATCTCGGTGCGGACACCCACTGAGCCCGGCAACCGGTCCGGTTTCGTCGAACCGAACGGCCGGTCAGTAGCTCGTGCCGAAACGAGCGACGTAGTGCCAGACGCGCTTGAGGGACTGGGGGTCGTAGCGTCCGGTGGCCAATGCTCGGCCGATGGCTGCGGGGTCGAGGTAGCCGTGCTCGCTGATCCGGCGGCCGAGCGCGACGAACTCAGGGCCGCGGTAGTCCGGGTGGGCCGCCATCGTGTCGATGTCGAGCCGGAACCCGCCGTGCCACTGTGTCGGGAAGGGCAGGGCTGCGGCCAGGTGCTCCACCTCCGTGCCTCGGAAGCACGGGTCGAGGACGATCGCCTCGACGTCGGCGGTCAGGTCGATGGTCCCGTGGACGTGGGCCTCGACGTAGTCGTCGAGGACGTCGGTGAGTCCTGCCGCAAGATCGGCGTCGGCCCGTGCATCGAGGTCGAACCGACCCGCGGTGGCGAAGTGGATCGGCTCGAAGACGGAGTCCGGGTAGCAGAAGGTGGTGCGGCCGAGGGTGTGCTCGGCGAGCCGCAGATGAGCCGAGCCGAAGCGCGGCGCGGCCCCGACGGGCCGCTCGCGGTGGTTGAGCGCTCCGTACTTCGGGCGCTCCGCCGCCGTCGCGTCGTCGTATGCGCCGTCGAAGATCCGGCGCTCCCAGAGCCAGCGTTCGCCGCCAGGATGTGCCGTGAGGCCGCCGTTGGACGTGCCCGTCTCGAACTGCGAGCAGTAGACGCCGTCGCGAGCCAGCCGGTGCAGGATCGGGACCCCGCCGATGGCCCGGTCGGGATGGAAGTTGAGAGTGGTACGCAGGAACGGATCGAGCGGCCCGCCCTGGGCGAGGTCGCCGACGCGCGCGATCGCCTTGTCCGCGCGGTCGCGAGTCTCCTGGCCTGGCAGTCGCTGCATGTGCTGGGGCTCCTCGTCGTGAACTCCTAGTCTGCCTCGATACTCGTGACGCCGGGAAGACGCATCTCGGTCCGGCCGGCTCGATGGCGGTCTCTTGCGCGATCTAGCGAATCGGGTAGATGACCTGATACGGCGGTAGGCCTCGCTGGGCCCGCACCGTGAGGGCGTGCCCGTCTCTCGGACCGGAAGGATTCCGCGTGGACGGACGGGCTAACGTCGGTGGCGGAGGTTGTTGAGGCATGGGCTCGGGTCATTCGCATGCGCCGATCAGCGCGACGGGACGCCATCGGTGGCGGCTCGTCGTAGCCTTCGTGCTCATCGCGGCGTTCTTCGTCGTCGAGCTCGTCAGCGGCTTCGTCACGGGGTCGCTCGCCCTGCTCTCCGACGCGGGGCACATGGCCGCCGACGTCGTCACCCTGGGCGCCGCCCTCGTCGCTACCCGCATCGCGAGTCGTCCCGACCGGACGGGTCGACGAACCTACGGCTCCTTCCGAGCCGAGGTCTTCGCCTCCGGGATCGCAGTGCTCGTCATGATCGGCGTCTCTGTCTACATCGCGGTCGAGGCGGTCGGGCGGGCCGGGACGCCGACGGCGATCGCGACCGGGCCGATGATGCTCGTCGGTGCGCTCGGGCTCGTCGTCAACCTCGCGGCCATGGTGCTGCTGCGCCCTGGCGCGTCGGAGAGCCTGACCCTCAAGGGCGCCCACTACGAGGTCATTGCCGACACCATCGGCTCGGTTGGCGTGATCATCGCCGGCGTTCTCGTCGCCACGACCGGCGCGACATGGTGGGATACGGCGGTCGCCATCGCCATCGCCGTATTCGTCCTCGTCCGGGCAGTGGTCCTCGGACGGGAGGTCGTGGCCGTCCTCGGGCAGCATGCGCCTGCGGATCTGGAGCCGGGTGACCTCTCGGCGGCCTTGCGCGCCGTCCCAGGCGTCGAGAGCATCCACGACCTGCATGTGTGGCGGCTCACCTCGGGGATGGATGTCGCCACGGCACATCTCGTCCTGTCGGAGTCCGGCGAGCAGCACACGGTGCTCGACGTAGCGAGCGAAACGCTCCGGGTGTCCTTCGGCATCTCCCACGCCACCCTCCAGGTCGAGCCGGCGGATCACAGCGGGTGCATCGAAGCCAACTGGTGAGCGGCCGACGTCTCGCCCCCCAGTTGGCGCCGAGGGAGTCGAGCGCCTTGCCGACGCTATGCCGCACGGCCGTGCACTCACGTGCGTAGTGCGCGAGCATCCGGGCAGAGCGGTCGAGGGCATCCGGGTCGGAGCCCTTCTGGTAGATCGCCATGCGCGTTCCCTTCGTCGCGCCTCGACGAAATTCGAGGGCGGGGCCGCGGCCATGGGAGCACTCCCCACGGCCCAGCATCGGCGGTGATAGTGACCGCGAGCGATGCGCCGGCTCGGCCCGTCCGGGCGTGCTCAGTTGGGGGACGACTGCCCAGGATCGGGTATGCCGGGCACCGCTCGCAGCTGGGTGAGCAACGCCGTCTCCCGGCGGAGGATGTGGAGCACCCTGACCATCCGGTCGCGTGCGCTGGCGCCCTCGAGAACCCGTTGACGGTCGCCGAGCGGGAAGGCGGTGTGCTCGACGACGCGATAGGCCAGGTCGCTGTCGGGCAGCCGTGGGAGCTCGCGTGGTGTCGCCCCGAGGGCGGACGCGTAGGCGGCGTGCGCCGCGCGGACCCGGATCGCGAGTCCGGAGAGCGCTCGATCCGCTCCAGCGGGCTCCTCGAGCCAGGTGACCCGGCCGGTGAGGTAGGGGGTGGCGGCGGCCCCGTCGATCCCGTCGAGGCGGAAGCGTCGCCCCCCGCGAGCGAGCAGATGGAAGGGCGGCTGATCGCCGATGACGTTGCCCTCGATGACCGCCTCGCACCCGATCGCATACAGGTCCGTGGCGGCGCCGGGACCGACCTCGTGGCCCTGACGGATGGCGAGGACCCCGAACGATCGGTGTTCGGTGGAGTCCCTGGCCAGGTCCTCGAGCATCGTCACGTAGCGCGGTTCGAAGACCTGCAGCGGCAGCGGAGCACCAGGTAGCAGGACCGTCCCCAGCGGGAACAGCGCCAGCGCCTGCATGCGGCCGAGCATACTCGGGCGGCACGTCAGGCGTCGGGTCGGAAGGTGAGCAGGTAGTCGCCGGTGAAGTCCTGCGGCATCGAGTCCCAGCAGATGACGGTCTCGCCGACGAAAGGCAGGATGCGGCCGACGGCGCGGGCGACGTCCCACGCGAGCGTGCTCGTGTGCCCGCGATGACGGATGTTGGCGACGTTGAGGACCAGGTGCCCGCCGGGCCGCAGCAGGCCACGCACGGTCTCGGCGATCGCCGCGAGCTCGCGCAGATACGCCTCGTAGTCGCCGTCCAGTGTTTCGTATGCCGTCAGCGGGTTGCGCGGGTGGGCGTTGGCCGTCATGTAGGGCGGAGACGACAGGCACAGTCCGATGGGCTCGGTGACAAGCGCGTGCAGGCCGCGGGCATCGCCTTCGATGACGCTCGCACCAGGTGCGCGTGCCCGGATCGACCGGACCCGTTCGGGCAGCAGCTCGACACCGACGGACCGACGACCGAGCTGCTGTGCGACGGCCAGCGTCGTGCCGAAGCCCGCGAACGGGTCGAGCACGAGATCGCCCGGCTCGGTGAGGGACTCGATCACCAGGGTGGCCAGTGCCTCGGTGAAGTGGACCTCCTCGTCGGCCTCTGCGCGCCGCTCCGCTCTGAGCTCGGCGATCGATGCGGGCACATGCAGCGGCAACAGCCGTGCCTCGATGCCCGGATGGTTGTCGGTGTCCGTGCTCATCCCTCCATCCTCGCCTTGTGAGGCGCCTGTTGACCGCCAGCACCGCCACAGCGGCCGGCCCAGCGGCATACGTCGTGGTGCTGGCCGTGCGGCTCTTGTCGCGACAGGTCAACGCTGATAGCGTCAACGCGCATTCTTGGCCCCACACTCAGGCATACCTGAACGAAAGAGGCATCGCGATGCACCTCACTCCTCGCGAACAGGAGCGGCTGCTTCTCGCCGCCGGGGCGGACCTGGCTCGGAGGCGCCTCGCGAGAGGGGCGAGACTCGGCGCTGTCGAGGCCATCGCGCTGGTGTGCGACGAGGTCCAGGAGATGGCCTGGGACGACGTGCCGCTCGCCGACATCCTCACCCGAGCGCCGGGGTGCGTGCCGCGCGATCGCCTGCTGCCCGATGTTGCGGCGCTGGTTCCCGCCATCGAGATCGAGGCTCTCTTCTCGCACGGCACGGTGCTCGTTCATCTGACAGAGCCTTTTGGTGCGCCGCTGCCGGACTCGGCAGGGAGCGTCCGGCCGGCCACGACGGAGGTGGAGTTGGCCCCGGGCCGGTCGAGGACGAGGGCCACGCTGCGCAACAGTGGCCAGCTCCCCATCTGGATCTCCTCCCATGTGCCGCTGGACACCCTCAACCCGGCTCTCGACGTCAGCGTGAGCGGGGCCGGAAGGTACCGCCTGGACCAACCGGCGGGGGTCTCGGTGAAGGTCGAGCCTGGTCAAGCACGCGAGGTGGGCGTGGTGCAGATCGTGGGAGACCGGTCATGACAACGATCCGCAGCGAGGACTACGTCAGCCTGTACGGGCCGACGACCGGCGACCGGATGCGGCTCGGCGACACCGATCTGTGGGTCGAGATCGAGGCCGACGACACCGAGGCCGGCGAGGAGCTGATCGGCGGATGCGGCAAGACCGCCCGGCACGGCGCGCTCGTCAGCGGACGGGCGGACCGCTCCAGCGCCCTGGATATGGTGATCCTTGGAGTGGTCGTCATCGACGTCACCCTCGGCGTCCGCAAGACGAACATCGGCATCAAGGACGGCCGGGTGGTGTCGGTCGGCAGGGCGGGCAACCCGGATCTCCAGCGCGGCATCGAGCTCGAGGTCGACGCGGCCACGGCGATGATCACCGGGGAGGGGATGATCGCCACGCCGGGTGTCGTCGACTCTCACGTCCACCTCTCCAACGCCGACCTCGTCCCCGCTGCACTGTCCAGCGGCGTCACCACGATCGTCGGCATGGGTATCGGCGGGGTGTGGGATGTCGGCGCGAACCCGAGACACAACCTGCATGCACTCATCGAGGGGTGGTCTCACGCGCCGGTGAATGCGGCGTTCCTGGCGCGCGGCTCCTCAACCTCGGCGGACCTGCTCGAGGAGGCGGTCCTCTCGGGTGCCTCGGGGTTCAAGGTGCACGAGGACTGGGGCGCCACCCCGAGGATCATCGACACCTGTCTGAGCGTCGCCGAGCAGGTGGATCTTCCGGTCGCCTTGCACACCGACAGCCTCAACGAGTCCGGGTTCCTCGACGACACCGTGGCGGCGACCGACGGCCGCACGGTTCACGCCTACCACGTCGAGGGCGGCGGGGGGCATTCCGACCTGTTGCGGGTCGTCACCGAGCCTCACGTGCTGACGTCGTCCACCACGCCCACCTTGCCGCTCACGCCGTCGACCGTCGCCGAGCTCGCTCCGATGACGATGACCGTGCACCGAGGGCACCGCCTGGTGGACAGTGACACGGCGATCGCGGCCAGCAGGATTCGCGAGCACGGGATCGCTGCGGAGAACCGGCTGCACGACCTCGGGGCCATCAGCATCATCAACTCAGATGGCCTGGGGATGGGACGGATCGCCGAGACCACCCGGCGCACCTGGCAGTTGGCGCACGTGCAGGCGGCGCTGGTTGGGGAGACCGGTCCCGAGTTCGTCAACAACTCACGAGTGCTTCGGTATGCCGCAAAGCTCACCCTGAACCCCGCCGTTGCCCACGGTATCGAGCACGAGGTGGGCAGCCTGCAGCCAGGGCGGCTGGCCGATATCGTCCTGTGGAACCCGGCCTGGTTCGGCGCCGCACCCGAATTGGTGATCAAGTCCGGCTTCGTCGCCTGGGGGGCATCGGGCTCAGGCTCGGGTTCGACCCGGCTGAC
>JAKDLQ010000137.1 GCA_030452775.1 Micrococcales bacterium
CGAACGCGAAGGCCGCAGCCACCACGCCGATCACGAGGATCGGCACCCACCACCCGACGAAGTGACCGGCCACCTGGACCTGCGCGGCGCCCCGGGTCATGTCCATGGCCCCGCTGAGGCCGGCGAGCCAGAGGATGGCCGCGGCCACGGCCAGCCCACAGCCGGCGAACCCCAGCGGCGGCAGGTCGTCATCGACATGGTCTGCCAGCAGGAAGTACATTGCGAGCCCGATCGCGGCAGCCAATCCCCACAGCACGCCGACCAGGCTCAACCTCGCCTCCCCCGTGACGTCGAGCACGAGAAGCAGCCCGAGGATCGAAAGGAGCACCCCGATGACGGTGAGCCGTCGGGGCCGGCGACTGTGGCGCAGCCACAGCCAACCGACCACGAGCACCGGCGCGAGGTACTCCAGCAGCAGCGCCACGCCGATGGACACGTGCGTCACCGCGCTGAAGTAGGCGAACTGACAACCGGCCACCGCGAAGACTCCGAAGCCGACGATCGCCCCGGCGTTGCGACGCGCAGCGCTCCACCGCCCCCGCATGACGAAGGCGGTCGGCCCCAGAAGCACGAGCGCCCCGAGTGTGATCCGTAGAGTGACGACGATCCCGGGGGACCAGCCACCGAGCAGCAGCGCCTTGGCGAAGGCCCCGGACGTGCCGAAGGCCGCCGCCGATACCAACGCCACACCGACACCCTGGAGCGGGTGGCGCTCGCGCATGCTGGACGTCCTGTCAGGATCAAAGATGACTACCCTCAGGACGGTAGCAATCCAGGAACTCAGGAGGTGCTCGCGACCAGTGACTGGACTGCGAGCACCGCGCCGCTACGACCCACACCGACCGCCGGCTATCGCGCCCGCAAATCCGCGTCATGCAGCTGAGACGACGACTCGTCCATCCCAGCTCCTGCCCGCGGGAGGGCCCGCGAAGCGCCCCCGGGATCGGGTGGCCGAGCGGCGCCATCTCGCCGCGACGCCGCACCCACGACGCACGTGACTGCGGTGACGAGCAGCGCACTGCCGATCACGTCGAGGGGGCGGTGGGCTTGCCAGGTGACGTTGCCGAGCATGACGAGCAGCGCGACGAAGCCGAAGACCACTCGGCCGAGCGCCCCAGGACGACGGAACCACAGGATCGCCACCGCCGTGAGCAGCGACAGCCCTGCTGCGGCATGGGTTGAGGGGTACCCGTTCCGATCGGTCACGGCCGACGCCACGCGGGGCAGCCATTCGGTCCGCAACGCATACGCAGCGATCACACTGATGACCGTGATGAGGACCGCCTCACCCACGGGCCTCCATCGGCGCAGCCACACCGCGCGCAGTGCGAGAGCGGAGGCGACGAGAGCCAACACGAGTGGTGTCAGAAGCCGACCTGCGAGCATGAGCCCTTGGCGCACCGATATCGGCAGCGTCTCGACCAGGGACCTGTGCAGCGCCTCGTCGACCCATCGCCCACTCGCCGTGTGGATCCCCACGAGGTAGAGCAGTCCAAAGGCGAGCAGGCTCACGACTCCGACCCCGGCCAGGCGAGTCCGCGAGACCTGGCGCTGCCTCGACCATAGGTGCCTCACCCCCTCACCGTACCCATCCTCGGCGCCGGGCCGGGCGCGTTTGGTGTTGCCAGGACAACACCAGCCGCGACCTGACCCGCGGCCCCTGGCAACCACCGGGCGACGATGCCGTATGCCGCTGCGCCTGACCCCTCCGTGCGACCAAGCGCGGGCACGGCGGCATACGGCAGGATGATGCCCGGCTCAGGCCTTGCCGTCGAAGAGGCTCGTGACCGACCCGTCCTCGAAGACCTCCCGGATCGCCCTCGACACGAGGGGGGCGATGGACAGCACCGTCAGCTTGTCGAAGCGCCGGTCCTCGGGGATGGGCAGCGTGTTGGTGACGATGACCTCCTCGACCTTGCAGGCCCGCAGGCGGTCGACCGCCGGGCCGGAGAGGATCGCGTGCGTCGCCGCGATGATGACGGCGGTCGCGCCATCGTGCAGGAGCGCGTCCGCCGCCTTGGTGATCGTGCCTGCCGTGTCGATCATGTCGTCGACGAGGACGCAGACGCGGCCGGTGATCTCGCCGACCACGCGGTTGGCGACGACCTCGTTGGGCCGGCTGATGTCGCGGGTCTTGTGGATGAACGCCAAGGGCGCTCCGCCCAGGCGGTTGGACCAGTCCTCGGCGACCTTGATCCGGCCCGCATCCGGGGAGACGACCGCGAGCTCGAGGTGGCCGTATCTGTCCTTGACGCGCTCGGCGAGGATGGGCATGGCCATGAGGTGATCGACCGGGCCGTCGAAGAAGCCCTGGATCTGCGCGGTGTGCAGGTCGATCGCCATCAACCGGTCGGCGCCGGCGGTCTTGAACAGGTCGGCCATCAGCCGCGCGGAGATCGGCTCGCGCCCGCGGTGCTTCTTGTCCTGGCGGGCGTAGCCATAGAAGGGCAGCACGACCGTGATCCGCTTGGCCGACGCGCGTTTGAGCGCGTCGATCATGATCAGCTGCTCCATGATCCACTCGTTGATCGGCGAGGTGTGGCTCTGGATGACGAAGGCGTCGCAGCCGCGCACCGACTCTTCGTAGCGGACGTAGATCTCGCCGTTGGCGAACTCGTATGCGGAGGTCGGGACCAGATCGGTGCCGAGCTGCTCGGCGACCTCTTGGGCGAGTTGTGGGTGGGCCCGCCCGGCGAAGAGCATGAGGTGATTCTCGGTGACGCCGTCGAGGCCGGTCATGCGTCCGCCTCGGAGTCGGTAGCGTCGCTCGAGCCGGTCGGGCCAGCTGAGCGACCGGCGTCGGTCCGGCCGCTCAGCTCGTCGTTCTCCTTCACCGCCCCGCGCTCGCGGGCGAGGGCCGCCTCGGCGTGGGCAGCGTGCTCGATCGGGCTGTGCGCCTCCGCAGCCTGGGCGGCCTCGTCCGTCTTGGTGCCGGGGCGGCGCCGGTGCACCCAGCCGTCGATGTTGCGCTGCTGGGCCCGGGTCACGGCCAGCTGGCCCGGCGCGACGTCGCTGACGACCGCGGAACCGGCGGCCACGTAGGCGCCGGCGCCGATCGTGCGCGGCGCGACGATGACGCTGTTGCTCCCGACGAAGCTGTGCGCCCCGACGTCCGTGTGCTCCTTGGCGAGGCCGTCATAGTTGGCGAAGACGGTGCCCGCCCCGATGTTGGCTCCGGTGCCGATGCTCGCGTCGCCGCAGTAGGTCAGGTGCGGCACCTTGGCGTCCTGCTCGATGACGGCGTTCTTGGTCTCGACGAACGCGCCGATCTTGCCCCGGGCCCCGAGCCGCGTGCCGGGACGCAGGTAGGAGAAGGGGCCGACGCTCGCCCCGTCACCGATCTGGGCCAGCTGCGCCTGGGTGCGCACGACACTGGCGCCGTCGCCGACCTCGACGTCCGTCAGGGTCGTGCCGGGGCCGATGACGCAGTCGCTGCCGATCGTCGTCGCGCCGAGGATCTGGGTGCCGGGGTGCACGATCGTGTCGCGCCCGATGCTCACCTCGGAGTCGATCCAGGTGGCGGACGGGTCGATGACGATGGCACCCTCGCGCATCGCGCGCTCGACGGTGCGCCTGTTGAGCTCGGCGCCGAGCCGGGCCAGCTGTACCTTGTCGTTGACGCCTTCGGTCTGCCACCGGTCCGCCACAAGGTGGGCCTTGACGCGCTGTCCGCGGGAGTGGGCGATGGCCAGCACGTCGGTGAGGTACTTCTCGCCCTGGGCGTTGTCGGTGCCGACCTCGCTCAGCGCCGAGCGGAGGAACGCCGCGTCGAACGCGTAGATTCCCGTGTTGACCTCGGCGATCGCCCGCTGCTCGTCGGTGGCGTCCTTCTCCTCGACGATGGCCGTGACCCGCCCGTCAGCGCCACGCAGAATGCGGCGGAGCCCGGTCGGGTCGGGCACGGTCGCGGTGACGAGCGTGACCGCGCCTCCCGAGTCCGCGTGCTCCTGGGCGAGGCCGGCCAGCGTCTGCCCGGTGAGCAGCGGGACATCGCCCATCGTCACAAGGACCGTGCCGGACACGTCACCGGGCAGCGCGTCGAGTGCGCACTCGACCGCGCGTCCGGTTCCTTTGATCTCGTCCTGGTCGACGATGAGGGCCTCGGGGTCGACGTCTGCCAGGTGCGCGGCCACCCGGTCGCGCTGGTGGCGCACGACGACCTCGAGATATTCCGGCTTCGCGCCACGTGCCGCGTCGAGCGCGTGGCCGAGCAGTGAACGCCCCCCGATCGTGTGCAGGACCTTCGGGATCGTCGACTTCATGCGGGTGCCCTCGCCCGCAGCGAGGACGATGACAGCGGTCAGCCGGCGGTTGGTCACGGGTGGCAACTCCTCCTGCTCGGATGGCGGTGCAACCCCGACGCAGCGTCGATTTCAGGGCGCCCGGCCATGCTAGCGGCCCCTGCCGCGTGTCCGCCCGTCCGCATCTGGCCGTATGCCGCCGTGCTCGCTCCCCCGGCCCCTGCGCCAGGGCATCGCCGGCCGGGACCTGCGGCGCCCGGTGAGTAGCATCGGGCCATGGACGCGGTCGTCGGAGTCGACGTGGGCGGCACCACGATCTCGGCGGCCGTCGTGGCCTCCGACGGTCGTCCTCAAGCGATCCGGTCGGTGCCCACGCCGGCGCAGGCCGGCCCCCAGGCGATGCTTGACACCATCGCGCGGCTCGTGCGAGAGGTCATCGAGCTGGAGCGACTGCGACCCGATGGGCAAAGCGGCCGGGTCGTGGCGCTCGGCGTGGGGACCGCGGGGATCGTCGATGTCGCGCGGGGCAGCATCGTGTCCTCGACAGACGCGATCCGAGGCTGGGCCGGCACGGCCGTGGCCACTGGCCTCCGAGACCGGCTGGGACTCCCGGTCATCGTCGAGAACGATGTCGATGCCCATGCCGTGGGGGAGGCCTGGCTCGGTGCGGCCGCGGGCGCCCCCAGCGCCCTGATGGTGGCGGTGGGCACCGGGGTGGGGGCTTGCGTGGTGCTGGCAGGCCGCGCGCTGAGAGGCGCCCACCACGTGGCCGGCGAGATGGGACACATGCCCGCACGGGGCGCAGAGGGCCTGCGTTGCCCGTGCGGCCGCATGGGCCATCTGGAGGCCATCGGCTCCGGACCGGGCCTGCACCGCCACTACGTCGCCCTCGGCGGTGACCCCGACTGCCGGGATGCGCGTGGGGTGGTGGCGCGCGCACATGCCGGCGAAGAGCTGGCGATGCGGGCCGTCCGCGACGCTGCGCGGGCCCTGGGGCGTTCGATCGCCGGCGTCGTGACGGTGGTGGACCCGGCCGTCGTGGTCATCGGCGGCGGCCTGTCCGGCGCCGGAGAGCTCTGGTGGTCGACCATGGAGGCGACGCTCCGGTCCGAGGTCATCGATGCGCTCGCTGACCTCGTCGTCGCGCCGGCCACGCTGGGTGCGGCCGCGCCGATAGTCGGCGCGGCCCGGGCTGCGTGGCGGCTCATCGATGATGGGTCGGTCCCGCCCGATGACGCCGCCCGATGACGAATGAAGTGAGTGGACAACGATGCACCCTCTGTTAGAAGGCCTGCGTGGTCAGCTGATCGTGTCCTGTCAGGCCTACCCCGGCGAGCCGATGCGAGACCCGCGGACCATGAGTCAGGTGGCGCAGGCGGTCGTGCGCGGCGGCGCCGCAGCGGTGCGCGCCCAGGGCCTGGATGACATCCGGCTCGTGGCCAAGAGCGTCGAGGTCCCGGTGATCGGTCTGTGGAAGGACGGCGATACGGGCGTCTACATCACCCCGACGGTCCGCCACGCCCTCGCGGTCCTTGATGCCGGAGCGGACATCGTCGCCATCGACGGCACGCGCCGTCGCCGGCCGGACGGCCTCACCCTGGCCGAGACGCTGGCAGAGATACGGCGGCATACCCCCGCCTTGGTGATGGCCGACTGCGGCAGCGTCGAGGACGGGTTGGCCGCCGAGGATGCCGGGGTGGACATCCTCGGCACCACACTCGCCGGCTATACGGGCGAGCGCCCGACGACACGTGGTCCTGACTTCGAGCTGGTGGACCATCTCTGCGCTGTGACGGGCCTGCCGGTGATGGCCGAGGGGCGCTATCACACTCCCGCGCAGGCGGCCGAGGCCATCGCTCGAGGCGCGCACGCCGTGTGCGTCGGCACCGCGATCACGCACCCGACCACCCTCACCACGTGGTTCCACGAGGCGGTCACGCGGGTGACGACCTAGCGGGAATTTCCCCGCTAGAGGGCTAGGACCGGCGGAGCCGGAATTCTGGGTCGGGTTCTGGTGTGTGGG